>DRLX01000214.1 GCA_011322715.1 Desulfobulbaceae bacterium | reverse complement strand
GGTTCTTGTCCTGCATATTTACCCAAATACCATACCTGGTATCATTGGACTGCACCAGAAAAATTGATGCAGGGGACTGAAAAATACCGTTGACTTATCAGAGTAAACGGTGTGTAGTTTATAGGTTTTTTGAAACAAGATTAGCGGAATTCATGTTTTTAGCGGCTGCCTGCTCACTGAAGGCGCGGCCATAAACTCCAAGGAGAAATGTTGTGGTAGATCGTTCACTCAGACGACAAGGAGGCTATTTATGAAGCGATGGACCATTTATGCAATCAGTCTGCTGTTTACCCTGGCTTTTTCATCCGGGGCCATTGCCAAAACACGATGGGATATGCATCTTAACTATCCGGCCGGGAATTTCCATTCCCAGGGCGCCAAACGTTTTGCCGAGCGGGTGAAAAAGGCCACCGGCGGCGAACTTGAGATTGTCCTCCATCCCGGCGCTTCCCTTGGTTTTAAAGGGCCGGAGCTGCTGCGGGCCGTTGCCGAAGGTCAGTTGGTCATTGCCGAGATTCCCACCGGCATGGTGGAAGGTGACGCCCCCATCCTGGCCCTCACCGCCCAGCCCTTTATTTCCACCAATGCCAAAGAACAGCGCCTTCTCTATGAGCTGGCCAAACCCACCTATGCCAAGGTATTAAAAAAATTCAACCAGTTTACCCTTTACACCTCGGTATGGCCGTTTTCCGGTATTTACACCCAGCGGCCGATAAAATCCGTTGCCGATCTCAAGGGCCTTAAAATGCGTGTCTATGACGGCACTGGCCTGGCTTTCGGCAAGGCCACCGGCATTGCCGCCCGCAAGATGCCCTTTTCCGAGGTCTACCCGGCCATGAAGGCCGGCCTGCTTGACTCCATGTACACCTCATCTGTTTCCGGCGTTGATGCCAAGGCCTGGGAGGTGTTGAAATATTTTACTCCCATCAATATTGTCGGGCCGGTGAACATGATAAACGTCAACCAGGCAGCCTGGGACAAACTGCCGGGGGATATTCAGGCCAAGGTACAAAAGGTGGCCGCCGACATGGAAAATGAGATGTGGTCCCTGGCGGCGGATATGGATGCCAAAAGCCGGAAAATCCTTGCCGAACACGGTATGGTCGTGGCCGAGGTGAGCCCGGAATTTCGCGCCCAGTTAAACAAAGTGGGCGATACCCTGCGCGCCGAATGGGTGAAAAAGGCGGGCAAGGATGCACAGGCCATCCTGGACGAATATTACAAAAAAACAGGCCGCAAGTAGGATTGCCTGTCCGGCCTCTCCCGCCGGCATGCAGGCCGACGGGAGAGGCTGCTTTGGATTTTTTCCTTTTGCCGGTAGCTGCAAAATGAAGGCATTTTCCCGTTACATGGCACGATTAAGTGATCTGATGGCCGGGTTGTCGGCCCTTATTCTCGGCGCCATGGCCCTGCTCATCCTGACAGAGATCATTCTCTGGAACACCCTGGAGAAGACCACCCTTATCGCCGATGAATACTCGGCCTATGGTCTGGCGGCCATCACCTTTCTCGGGGCCGGTTATTGCCTGAAGGAGCGGGGCCATATCCGTATCACCCTGGTCCTTTCTCTGCTGCCGGATTTGCCCGCCCGCATCATTAGCGCCCTGGCCACGGCCCTGACCACGGTATTCATGGGTTATCTCTGGTGGTACCTTTTCCTGCTGGTCCGTTCCTCCCTGCACTATCATTCCACCTCCGGCACCCTGACCAATACCGTTCTCTGGATACCGCAGGGCCTGATGCTGCTTGGCGCCACCTGTTTTCTGCTCCAGCTTGCGGCCACCACCTGCGACACCCTGCGGGCGATACGGACCGGAAAGCGGGTACTCTGAGATGGACGGATCCATGCTGGTCATGTGCCTGACCGTCTTTGGTCTGCTCTTTTTTCTTCTTGCCTGCGGGGTATGGGTCGGTTTTGCTCTGTTCATGGTCGGCTTTGCCGGGCTCACCCTGTTCGGCAGCCTGCCGGCGGGATATAATATGGCCTCCTCGGTCTGGGCCACGGTGGGCAAGTGGGAATATGTGGCCCTGCCCATGTTTATCCTCATGGGTGAGATTCTCTACCGTTCAGGTATCTCGGAAAAATTGTTCAAGGCCCTGGTTCCCTGGTTGTACCGGCTGCCGGGCGGCCTGCTGCTCATGAACATTATATCCTGCACCTTGTTTGCCGCTGTTTCCGGCTCCAGCGCCGCCACCACCGCCACCGTCGGCCGGATTACCCTGGCCGAGCTGGACAAACTGGGCTATGACCGCAAAATCGCCATGGGATCACTGGCCGGGGCCGGGACGCTCGGTTTTCTCATTCCGCCCTCGCTGATCATGATCGTCTATGCCATCATGGCCGAGGTATCCATCGGCAAGATGTTCATGGCCGGTATCCTGCCCGGCCTGCTGCTGGCCTCGGTGTATGCTTCCTATATCATCTACCGCGGTATCCGCAATCCCGAGATCGCTCCCCGCCTGCAGGAGAGCTACAGCTGGGCGGAACGGTTTTCCTCCATCAAGGACCTGGTGCCGACCTTTCTTCTGATCGTGCTGGTGCTGGGCTCCATCTATGCCGGGGTGGCCACCCCCACCGAGGCGGCGGCCCTGGGCGTGTTCGGCGCCACCCTGTTTGCCTTCATCAACCGGCAAATGAATGGCAAAATACTGTTTACCTGCCTGAAAAGCGCGGTCAAGACCAACTGCATGATCATGCTTATTGTCATGGGCGCGGGTTTCCTGTCCCGGGTGATGGGATTTCTCGGTATTCCGGCGGCACTGACCCAGGCCATCTTGGAAATGCACCTGTCGCCTTACCTGCTTATGCTGCTCCTTGGCGGCGTATACATCCTGCTTGGCTGTCTGCTGGACGGGTTTT
>DRLX01000213.1 GCA_011322715.1 Desulfobulbaceae bacterium | reverse complement strand
TCGCCGGTATCAAGGCATTTACCGCAGCCGTACTCGGTGGTATCGGTTCCATACCGGGGGCAGTGCTTGGCAGTTTTATCCTGGGACTTACCGAATCATTTGCCACCGGCTATGTTTCCAGCGACTATGAAGATGTTTTTGCCTTTTCTCTCCTGGTTCTCATCCTCATTTTCAGACCATCGGGCCTTCTCGGCAAGGCCAGTATTGAAAAAGTATAAATGAAATGTACGGACACAATCTCCAGACAGCGAAACGGGACAGCGTCCCTGCCCAACCGCTCTTAGCTCATCACGGGCACATGAAAAACCTTTGCATCAACAAAAAACGATGATTTCTTTGACGGATATCAAGAAAGGATTACTCGTCAGCCTCTGGTTCGTTTTTCTCACCTTTCCGCTGATGGTGATCAAGGTTAACCCCATCGATAAGGTGATTCTCTGGCGTTGGTCTAACATGTACTGGGTCGCAGGCGGCAGTTTTCTCTGTTACCTGGCCATGCAGATCTACAAAACCAGAAAACTCTCCCGGCAGGAACGCATCAAACAGGGATTGATCAAGGAAAAGCCGAAAATGCAGTTCAAGCTGCTGAGCGATCCGAAGATCTACCTGCCGACTCTTGCCGTCGCAGGACTCTTCTTCCTGGCCTTTCCATGGCTCTTTTCCACCTACCAGACCAATATCATGATCACGGCGCTTATGTATGTCGTCCTTGGTTTGGGCTTAAACATCGTTGTCGGCGTTGCCGGATTGCTTGATCTCGGTTATGTGGCCTTTTATGCGGTCGGCGCCTATTCCTATGCCCTGCTCCACCTCCATTTCGGCCTTGGATTCTGGGAAGTCCTGCCCATAGGCGGCCTGCTGGCGGCAAGTTTCGGCATCCTGCTGGGTTTTCCGGTCCTGAGGCTGCGCGGTGACTACCTGGCCATCGTTACCCTTGGTTTCGGGGAGATCATTCGCCTGATCCTGGAAAACTGGAATGAATTTTCCCATGGACCCAGCGGCATTTCCAATATTCCACGGCCGGGTTTTTTCGGCATTCATCTGGGACTTGAGCAGTCAATCACCTATCTCTACTACCTGATGATCCTGATGGTCATTTTCACCATCTTCGTGGTCAATCGGCTGCAAAACTCACGCATTGGCCGGGCCTGGTTTGCTCTGCGTGAAGACGAAATCGCCTGTCAGGCTATGGGCATCGACAAAACCAGGACAAAACTCACCGCCTTTGCACTGGGGGCTTTCTGGGCCGGAATGGTGGGGGTCATTTTTGCCGCCAAGACCACCTTCGTCAACCCGGCAAGTTTTACCTTCCTGGAATCGGCAATTATTCTCTGCATCGTTGTTCTCGGCGGCATGGGATCAATCATCGGCGTCATTATCGCCGCCCTGATCCTCATCCTGCTACCCGAATATCTACGCGCCTTTTCCGATTACCGGATGCTGGTATTCGGTGCCGTGCTGGTCATTATGATGGTTTTTCGACCCCAGGGCATAATTGCCAATATTCGAAGGACCTATACGGTACAGAAAAACGATTAACGGCTCGTCTACAACGCTTTTACTTATGGAACCACTACTCAATATAACCGGACTGACCATGAATTTCGGCGGTATCCGGGCCCTGGACAACCTGGACCTGCGAGTACGCGAAGGCCAGATCGTTGCCCTTATCGGGCCAAACGGCGCCGGTAAAACAACATTTTTCAACTGCTTGACCGGCATTTACAAACCGACATCCGGCGACCTGCTTCTGACTCCGCCCGGCAAAACAACCAGGCGCCTCAACGGCCTGAAGCCGAATAAGGTCACCCAGCAGGGACTGGCACGGACCTTCCAGAATATCCGGCTTTTTCCCAACATGACGGTATTGGAAAATGTCATGATCGGCCGCCACTGCCGGACCAGGGCCAAGGTACTGGGCGCTCTGTTCAGAAATCCCGGCACTGTCCGGGAGGAGCAGGAAATCGTGGCGCTCAGCCTCATGATCCTCGAAAACATGGGTCTGGCCGACATGGTCAACGAATTTGCGAAAAACCTGCCGTACGGAGCCCAACGACGATTGGAAATCGGACGGGCCCTGGCCACCGACCCGTTGCTGCTTCTGCTCGACGAACCGGCTGCAGGCATGAATCCCCAGGAAACCGGTGAACTCGAAGAGCTGATCACCACCATTCGCGATGACGGTCTTTCCATCCTGCTTATTGAGCATGATATGAAACTGGTTATGAATCTGTCCGATTATATCTTTGTCCTTGATTACGGCAAAAAAATCGCCGAAGGAACCCCCGAGGAAATCCGCAACAATCCGGCCGTGATAAAGGCCTATCTGGGGGAGGATATCGAGGATGCTTGAACTTAAATCAATTAACACCTATTACGGGAATATCCAGGCCCTGCATGATGTCAGCCTTACCGTTAAAGAAGGTGAAATAATCACCCTGATCGGGGCCAACGGCGCCGGTAAATCAACAACGCTCATGTCCATCAGCGGCATCGTCCCACCGCGAACCGGGAAAATTCTCTTTAAGGGAAAACCTATTCAGGATCTCAGTCCGGATAAAATTGTTGCCCTTGGCATCTGCCAGGTCCCGGAAGGACGCCATATCTTCCCCGACCTCACCGTGGCCGAAAATCTTGACATGGGGGCCTTTCTCCGCAGTGACAAGCAACAGATCGAAGAGGACCTTGCCTACATCTATACCCTCTTCCCCATCCTTAAGGACCGACGCAGTCAGCCGGGCGGCAATCTCTCGGGCGGAGAACAACAGATGCTGGCTATCTCCAGGGCGCTCATGGCCCGCCCTCAGCTCCTGCTGCTGGACGAGCCCTCCATGGGGCTTGCACCGCTGGTTACCCGTCAGATATTTGAAATTATCAAAAAGATCAACTTGGAAAACAACACTACCATTTTTCTGGTTGAGCAGAATGCAAACCTGGCCCTTAAGGTCGCCGACCGTGGTTACGTACTGGAAACCGGCCGAATAACCATGCACGACAAGGCATCCACCCTGCTTGCCGATGAGAATGTACAAAAAGCCTATCTTGGTATATAACCCTGTACACAAAACCCTGTACACAAAACCCTGAAAACAGGAGGACGATGATGGATCCGGAACAGTTGATGAATGCCCTTGGCAGTGAGCTCAAAACCAGCATCCGTGACATGGCCGGGGAAGAAGATCTTGACAGGCGGGTTAAACAGAGTGAAATCGTAAAAAATCTCAGTGAATCCATGGGCGTATTCCTCAGACTTATCAGCGATGTAATGAGCGCAGACTTTGACGGCTTTGAGGAAGATTATGATGACGACTATGATGAATACGAAGAATGATGAATACGAAGAATAATTTTTTCAGGCCCGGACGGGATATTTTTCCCGTCTTTGTCCATACATGATGAACTCGAAAAAAATCCAATTTTTTTAAAGATGGCTAAGCAAAAACACAGATATACAAGGAGCAGTGCTCCAAGGCGGGCCTCAACCATACAGGTAGTATGTTGCGAATCGCCACGGGACACACGACGCAGTAGATCGAAGTTTTTACGACGCCATCATACATGAGCATGTCTGTGAAAACGATAAAGGTTGGAGTGATCGGCGTCGGCTATCTGGGAAAATTCCATGCCCAAAAATATGCGGCCATGGAAGGAGTGCAACTGGTCGGCGTGGCTGATCCGGACCAGTCACAGGCGGAACAGGTTGCCGGTGAACTGGGCACCGCCATGTTTACCGACTATCAAAAGCTTCTGCCGCTGGTGGATGCGGTTTCCATCGTTGTTCCCACCATCCACCACCATCAGGTTGCCCGCGACTGTATTAGAGAAAACATTGACCTGCTGGTGGAGAAACCATTCACCACAACTCTTGCCGAGGCGGATGAACTGATCAATTCCGCCCGGGAGAAAAACCTGATCCTTCAGGTCGGACACCTGGAACGATTTAATCCGGCCGTTCTGGCCATGCAGCCGTTTCTGACCCACCCACTGTTTATCGAGGCGCATCGAATATCCGTGTTTAAAAACCGGGGCACGGACGTGGATGTCATCCTGGATCTGATGATCCATGATATCGACATCATCCTCTCCATTGTCGATTCACCGCTGAAAACCATCCATACCGTCGGTGCGCCGGTGATTACGCAGCTTACCGATATTGCCAATGCCCGCCTGATTTTTGAAAACGGCTGTACCGCCAATGTGACCGTCAGCCGGATCTCCATGGACAATATCCGACGAATGCGGATATTCCAGCCGGGCCAATATCTCTCCGTTGATTTCAGTAAAAAAGAGGTCATGTCCATACGGCTGAAACGAGGAAAACAAAATGATCAGCCATTGCCCGATATCAGCAAATACGGTTTTCCGGACCAGGACACTTTGGAGCTTGAACTCACTGATTTCATGAACAATGTCCGAACCAGAACCACACCGGCCGTTTCCGGGGTTGAAGGAAGACGGGCCCTGGCCATCGCCCTTGAGGTGGTTGAGCAGATTCGAGAAAACAGGGAGCAGGTTGAACAGCTCCTCGGGCCGGTGACGAACTATTCCGGGCTTGATGAGTAGCGGCTGCATACGGTAAACAGGTGATCGGCTTGAATCTCCCCCAATCCGCAGATCGGAACACGGAGGTTATGATTGTCAGCGGTGAACCATCCGGTGACATGCACGGGGCACGTCTTGTCCGCGCCATGCTGGGACGCGCCCCGGAGCTTTGCTTCTGCGGCATGGGAGGAGCTGAGCTGCGTGAGGCCGGAGTTGAAATACTCTATGATGCGCACAAACTGGCCGTTGTCGGCATCACCGAGGTCATCAGTCACCTTGGTGACATCCTGGCCGCCCGCCGTACACTGATCAGACGTATGCGGGAGGGCCGCCCCGCCCTGCTCATCCTTATCGACTACCCCGATTTCAATCTCCTGCTGGCTGCCAAAGCCAAGAAACTGGGCATCCCTGTTTTTTACTATATAAGCCCCCAGGTCTGGGCATGGCGAAAAGGAAGGACAGGCAAAATAGGCCGGCTCACCGACAGGATAGCCGTCATCCTTCCCTTTGAAAGGGATTTTTACGGGAGGTATGGTATCACCGTTGATTTTGTCGGTCATCCCCTGGTGGACGGCGTCAGCCCCTCCATGACAATGACAAAGGCAGATTTTCTGCAGCAACACAATATCCCGGAAGAAAATACAATCATCGGCCTGCTGCCCGGTTCCCGCAGTAAGGAAATCCGCAACCTGCTGCCCGCCTTTCTCCAGGCGGCGGCCCTGCTTACCGGCAGTACCAAAAAAAAATGCACCTTCCTTCTACCCAGGGCCGCATCAATCCCGGAGTCGCTGCTCAGGGAACATGGTTTATCGGAATTTCGCAACAAACTTGATATCCGGGTCATCAGTGAAAATCGCTACGACCTGATGGCTGCCTGCGATGCGGTTGTTGCCGCCTCCGGCACAGTGACTCTGGAACTGGCCCTGCTCAATATTCCTGCCGTTATCACCTACAGGGTCTCTCCCAGGACCTATCGCATCGGCCGCCTCCTGGTGCGAAATGTCAAATATTTTTCCCTGGTCAACCTGATTGGTGAGAAAAAAATCATTCCGGAACTCTTGCAGGACGAGGTCACTCCGGAACGAATCGCAAGAGAGCTTGCCCGGATGCTGACGGACCTGCCCGCCCGAAAAAATATCCTGGCCGGTCTTGCCGAAGTCCGCCACCGCCTGGGCGGCCCTGGTGCCTCGGAACGAGCGGCTGAAATAGCTCTGGAATGTATGCAAAGATGACAGGAGAAAAAGCAGTGGAAAAGCCGAGCATGTCGGCAGGAGATTAAAAGAACCCTCTACCCAATTATTCCCATGTTTGATGTTACTCTCAACAGTGTTTTCTGGCTCAACCTGTTTTCAGTTACCCTTATCCAGATTGCCCTTGGATCGGACAACCTGATAATTATCACCATCCTCGCAAACAAGCTCCCGGCTCATCAACGTAAAAAGGCCGTAATCTGGGGTCTTTTGATTGCCATGTGCTTTCGTATCCTGCTATTGTCCATGGTAAGCCTCATCCTCAAATATGCAACCGGAGTATTTTATCACCTGGGTATGGAGCTGCCCTTTGGCGCCTCGATTGAGGGCGGACTCAGCGGCAAGGCGGTTATTCTCTTTACAGGAGGTCTGTTTCTGATCTGGAAAGGGGTTGGGGAATTACGACAGAAATCGAAGGGTGTGGAGCAGGAAATATCTTCATCACCTCAATTTTTCAAGGTACTTGCCATAATCGTCGGCATGAACCTCATGTTCTCCGTTGATTCAATTCTGACGGTTGTGGGCATGACCAATATCTTTTTGGTGATGGTGGGTTCCGTGGTCATCTCCGTTGCCATTATGCTCTATTTTGCCGGCACCATCTCCGATTACATGACGAAAAATCCGGATTTTGAAATCCTCGGCCTTTTTGTCCTTCTTCTTATCGGATTTGTTCTCATCCTTGAAGGCGGTCATGTCGCCCACCTGACGGTCAATCACAGCGCCTTCCCCTATATCCCGCAATGGATTGTTATTTTCATTCTACTCCTGATGTTTACCGTGGACCTGTATCAGAACTGGGTGGAAAGAAAGCGAGAGCAACAACCGGTCCAGCTGCGCCGTAAGACAAACATTACCATTCAGGAAAAATGAAGCCATGTCCGGACAACAGAAATCGTATATCTCTACTGGACAAAAGGGTTCATCTTATCAATTTGACAAACCATGAAAACCTGAATAATTTCCAAAGCTTATAAATTAAAAACACAGAATTACAGACAAGAGCAGACTCCGAAGAGTAGTGTTCCAAGGCGGGTCTCAACCATACGGAAGTATGTTGTCAATCGCCCCGGGACAGTACACCATCTCAATTCTGTATGCCAATAACCCTGGAAGGACCAATATTTTTTTCTTAACACGAATAAAAAAAGTACCCCTTTCCTTGACCTTTTCCCCATGCTTTCCTTCCCAATCCTCCCGTAAAATGTGCCCCGGACCTGATATGCCGAAAAAAAGCATTGATAATGAGCAGTAGAGGTGCTAACAAATCATTTGTGCATATGTTAATATCATCGAATTCGCAAAAGTCTAAATATTTTCCAGAACGACTGAGCAAAAACGGACATACACAGATAAACGCCACGAAAAGATAACTTTTTAATATACGGCAAATTTTATCGGGCTTTTTTTGAAGTTGACAACAAAATTGAACTACAGATACACAACTATTTGCTGGATCTCTCAGTTGGCTATTGCTTCACGGAAGAAAACAATGCGGCCGGCATGCAGCGGAAGCCATAAAATGTGGCAAGTGCACTATGTATTAAAATCAAGGATGGCCACAACATCTTAGGTTCTTTTTTCACGAATTTTTTCTTTAAAAAAACAATGCGCTACAAAATTTCTTTCCCCCTGACCAGTGGCCATATTATTTTATCATCCAATAAAATTTTTCCCCTTTGTTTTCTGACGTTTTGCTTCTTTGTCAGCTTTCTCCTTCCGGCCCATGCTGATGATGTTCTCGAAGATTCGGTCCATCAGGGATTTGGCTGTCAGGTTTGTCACGAAAACTCGGACGGAGACGGACCTGCCGACTGCACAAAATGCCACGATCACGAGGTAGATGCTTACAAAACCGGTATCCATGCCAAAAAAAATAAACAAGGTGAGCCAAATGCCTCTTGTTACGACTGCCATGGTGATCATGATATCGCACCCGTTTCCGATGCTGACTCCGAAGTCAACAGAGACAATATTTCAGAAACCTGTGGACAGTGCCATCCCCGGGAGAAGAAAGAATATATGGCTGGTATTCATGCCGAGGTATTTGAAAACGACCCCGACTCTGCTCCCGACTGCCTGACATGCCACGGTTTTCATAAAATCGAATCTGTTAAAAAAACTCCATTTATCCTGAACACTACCCGCACCTGTGGTTCTTGCCACCAGGATTCCCTTAATACATACAGAGACAGCCTGCACGGCCAGATTGTTACCCTGCAGGGTGGCACCGGCGCCACCTGCTGGGCCTGCCATTCCTCCCATGATATAAAAGAGCCGACAGATCCGGCATCTCCTCTTTCTAAAAACAAGGAGGCCGATGCCTGCCGGAAATGCCACAGCACGGTCACCCCTTCCTTTCTCTCTTACTGGCCTCATTCTTCCGTACATGACAAAAAAAACTATCCTGTTCTGTATTATATCTATCACATGATGAAAGCGCTTTTTTTCCTTGTCATGGTAACCGCCACAATCCACACTCTTGCCTGGATGAGGGGTTTTCCCAACATCATAAGAACACGGATTGAAAAGGCCAGAGGAAGACGTTATGTATTTTACCTTCGTTTCCCGACCTGGCATAGACTGACTCATTTCATCTTGTTTATCAGCGTAATCGGCCTCGCCATCTCCGGGCTGCCGCTTCGTTATTCATCGACTGTATGGGCCCGGACACTTATCACTTTTATCGGAGGGTTTAAACATATCGATCTTCTGCATAGAAGCATGGCGGCACTGCTCTTTCTCGCCGTCCTTCTCCATGGCTATTATCTGATAAATCTTGTCCGGCAAAAGGGATTTCGAGGTTTTTTTCGCTTTTTATTTTCTCCTGATTCTCTATTCCCCAAAGTACAGGATTTCAAAGAAGCCTGGGATGAATTTCGCTGTTTTCTGAAAGGAACCTGTGAACCCAAACGGGATAAATGGAGTTACTGGGAAAAATTTGATTACTGGGCTGTTTTCTGGGGAATGATCGTCATTGGAGGCTCAGGACTCATGTTGGCCTTTCCGGAAATCACCACCCGTTTTGTTCCGGGATGGATTCTCAACGTGGCCCTAATCTTTCATTCCGAAGAGGCATTGCTGGCAATATTTTTCTTATTTATTTTCCACTTTTTTCATGCCCATCTGCGCCCCATGAAATTCCCCATAGATGAGACTATATTTACCGGGAGAATTTCCGAAGAGGATTATTTTAATGAAAGGCAGCTCGAGGTTGCAAGAAAAAGTCCGGATGAATTGAAAAAAATGCAGG
>DRLX01000212.1 GCA_011322715.1 Desulfobulbaceae bacterium | reverse complement strand
GGAACGTTTCAGGGATATCCATCTTCTGCAAGATTATATCCGCGAAAAAGAGCGGGAAATCGAAGCCTGGAACGCCCGCGAAAGAGAGACCGGACGACATCCCCTGAACCAGCGCCGCATGACCAATGTGGGTACTTTCCGCATCTATGCCGAGCGTTATGTAAGCACCCGGGCCGATATCCGCAGCGACCTGACCTGCATGGTGCGCCAGCTCACGCCGACGCCCGACGGTCTGCCACTGGAAGTGTACGCCTTTACCTCCACGGTGGAATGGATACGTTACGAACACATCCAGGCCGACATTTTTGACCATCTGTTGTCCATTGCCGGTGCTTTTGATTTGCGTATTTTCCAACATCCCGCCGGCGCGGATTTCAGACAAATTACCCGGGGATAATCCCCGTTTTTCCGTCATAGTCTTCCGTTAAAAAAGAGACCTCGCGGTAAATATTCCGCTTAAATTACCGAAAGCTAAGGTTAAGGAGCACATTTATAAAAAAATTATGCGAAACCGTCTGATCTCTTTTAAGGATATGGCCTTAAACCTGGGACTCATCCTGTTCAATCTGGCCCTAACGGCACTGGGGCAATTTTTTACTTTCAGGGAATTCGGCCAGATTGCTATTTGGCTGCCTTTGGGCCTGTTGTTTTCCGCTTATCTTTTTTACGGCCGGCGCATACGCATATCCCTCATCCTGGCTCCGCTTACTTCCGTTCTGCTGTTTTCCTGGCTAAAGGGAGAAACAGCCTGGGCGGCGGCCGTTTCCAGCGCCATTATTTCACCCATAGCCGTTTTATCCGGCGACTACCTGTTTAGACAATATATAAAGCGTTTTGATTTTTATAAAAATGTCCTCCTTACTTTTCGCTTTATAAGCAGTATGTTTGCCATCTCGGCCCTCTCCGCCACCCTGGGGGTGCTCAGCCGGTTGCTCTTTTACAACTTTTCCCCGGAAATCGGGACCATCATTTTTTTCAAATGGCTTTTTGGCGACCTGTTGGGTCTGCTTTTTATAACGCCTCTCATTTTCAGTATCTATCACAATCATAAAATTGACTATAGCCTGGGCGGTTTTCTGGAGCTAAGCTCCCTGTTTACACTCCTTTCTGTTTTTGTTTCGCTTCTCTTTGGAGAAACCCTGCGTAGCGAGCTTTTCAGTTCACTGCCTTTTTTGGTCATCCCCCTGCTGATGTGGATCGCCTTCCGTTTTACGGAAAGAGAGGCGGTAATGGCCGCCGCGCTAATCGCCATCCTGGCCACCTGGAGCGGCACTCACGGTTTTGGCCCTTTCGCTTCCTCCAACACCGATTTCGCACTTATCGTCCTGCAACTATACCTCTCCGTGGTTACGGTGGTGGCCCTGGTAACCACGGCCGCCGTTCAGGAAAGGCGCCATGTTCAGGAACAGATGCGCGAAGTGAGCGAAAGCCTGGAAAAAAGGGTGGCCAAACGCACCTCGGAGCTGGCCACGCTGAACAAGGAGCTGCTCATAGAGGTTAATAACCGTAAGAAAATTGAAAAAGCCCTCAAGGAAAACGAAGACAGGCTCAGCTTCATTCTCGACAATGTAACCGACGCTATTTTCACTTTAAATGACAAGGGCCGTTTTGTCTTTATGTCGCCTTCCGTACATACGCTTTTTGCCCTGAAAAGAAAAGAGATCGAGCAAGGCTCATTTATCGATTGCCTTTCCGCGGAATTTCAGGAGAGCGTCCAAAAATCCCTGGATAAGGTCATCCGGGGAAAAGAAGAAATCGCCCGTCTGGAGTACTCCGTGCCCGGTGAAAACAACACCTTATATTGGCATGCCACCACGCTGACACGGGAAATCAATCAGCAGGGAACAATTGTTCTTATCGGTGTGGCTAAGGATATTACCCAGCAAAAACAGGCGGAGGAAGAGCGTCAAAAGCTGGAGGAGCAAATCCGCAATGCCGCAAAACTGGAAAGCCTGGGAGTGCTGGCCGGAGGGATCGCCCATGATTTCAACAATCTGCTTACGGCCATTATGGGCAATTGCGGGCTGGCCAAAATGCAGGTTCCCCAAACGTCGCGGACAAGCAGTCACCTGATAAAAATAGAAAAAGCCTCGCTAAAGGCGGCGGAACTCTGTCAGCAGCTTCTGGCTTATTCGGGAAAGGGCAAGTTTGTCGTTCAGGCTATTAATCTTAATGACGTAATCCGCGAAATGATGCACCTGCTTAATGTTTCCATCTCAAAAAAGGTCAGCATTCATCTGCAATTCAACGAGTCCCTGCCCTACATCAAGGCGGACGTAGCCCAGATGCAGCAGGTGATTATGAATGTGATCACCAACGCTTCCGAAGCTATTGGCGACCAAACGGGGTCTATTGTGGTAAAAACGGATGTGATCGATCTGGACCGGGAGGGCCTTTCCGCTTATTACATGGGAGAACTGTTGGACGAGGGTCGCTACATCCTGATAGAAGTAACCGACAGTGGCAGCGGGATGGATGAAGAGACCATGGAGAAAATATTCGATCCCTTTTTTACAACCAAGTTCACCGGACGGGGCCTGGGCCTGGCGGCGGTGCTGGGCATACTGCGTTCCCATGAGGCCTCGGTTAAAATCAGCTCACGACCCGGCGCAGGCACCACATTTTCCTTTATTTTCCCTCCCCACAAATTGCAGGGCGGCGATAAAGAAACACTACCAAGGGAAACAAATGAAAATCCCTGGCATGGCCGGGGTACGGTGTTGCTGGTGGATGACGACGATTCCATCCGCGAGGTGGGCAGGCAAACACTGGAACAGGCCGGCTTAAAGGTGATAACCGCCGGAGACGGCGAAGAAGCGGTGCATATTTATCAAACCCGTAAAAACGATATCAAGCTGGTTTTGATGGATATGACCATGCCCAGCCTAAACGGACGGGAAGCTTTTATAAAAATGCGGGAGATCAACAAGAATGTAAAGGTTATTCTTTCCAGCGGCTACTCCGAGCAGGAAGCGACGGAGCGCATCAACGAAAGGGGCCTTTTGGGCTTTTTACAAAAACCCTACAAGCCGCGGGATCTGATCAATAAGATTAAGAAAATATTACAGGACTGAAGTATCCGCATCAATTCTATATTTTGCTAATTTTCCCCGTCTTCATCCGGGAAAGGGCTAAGGGAAAGCGCTTAAAACCGAATATCATACTGCCTCCGGATAAACAGAAAATCCCCCGTAGAAAAGACTTTATTAAAATCTTTAGGCCTTGGTGTCTTTGTGCTAGAAAAAAACACGCCCGGCCGCAAAGGGGATATAAACGTTAATCCGGGGCCTGGGTATCAAACTTACGGCGCGAGAAATAGTGATAACGTTCCGTGGTTTTTTCCCGGCGGTAACCCAGCAGGTGAAAAATATCCACCACCTTCCAACGCGCAATACTCCTGTTGATGCGGAAACGTTTCGGCCGTTCCGGGTCTATGGTTATTCCCGGCAGATATTTCAACAGGCGATCCACATTATAGCGGCGCAGGCGGGCCGACACCTTAAGCCAAAAGGGATTGATTTCCCGAATGATAAAGAAGCCGTCCTCGCCCTGCTTTTGATACAGGGGCAGAAAAATACGCCCCCCTTCACAGGCATGGATGGGGCCTTTATCGTTTTCCGCCAAAATATCGCCCTTTTTTATCTTTTGAAAATTCTCAAAACCCGGACGCATAATAAAGTTTTCATGCTCGCTGCGATGGTAGCGGAAGCGAATTTCAAACACATGCTTACCATCGTTGCTTTGCCGGGCAAGATTGTCATAGTGCGCCTGAAAGGATGGAATCTCCGCCTTGTGCAGCAGACCCGTGGCCTTGAGCATCAGCCAGATGCAGGATTCATGATTCTCAATCGAGCGCGCCTCGTCGTGGCTGCCGGCCTCAAAACCCAGGGCAATATGACCCAATTCATTAATATAGCTCATCAGCGGTCCGCTTAAAAACTCCTCTATGCCCAAAATTATGGGTACGGGTATTTTTGTGGCAAATTCCCGGTTGCGCAGATTGTCATTCAGGGTGATAAAGGGCGGACTGGGCGCCGAGGTTGTGTGGAGGTCTATAAAGAAAAAGGGCCCGGTCTCCTCGCGAAAAATGCGCTGGATCGAATGAAAAATATCCATCTGTTCCACCACATCGGGCACCTGGCTTTGACCGTTCAAGCCGCCGTTTTGCAAAAGGCTCACCTGTTCCCTGTTCCATAGGCGGTTCAGGTCGCGCTCAATAAAACGCTCACTGCGGGCCAGGGCGGCCATATTACCGGAAAGACCGATCACCAGCCCCCGTACATCCGGATTTTCCCTGTTAAGCACCTTAAATACCCTGTGCAGGGCAAAAACTCCGGAAGGTTCATTACCATGTATGCCGCCAAAAAAAATAACCGTCGGCCCCCGGTGAGATTTACCAAAGCGACCGATTTCCCTTTCTATGGCGATTTCCTTATCCAACGCCTTGCTGTGTACTGTAATCATGTGTTATCGCTGCTGCTTTCAAGTTCCTCAAACAGGCCCTGGCATATACGAACAAAATCGTATTCCGTAACAATGCCGACCAGTTTCCGTTCCTCCGTTACCAACAGATATTTCAGATCATTCTTCCGCATCATTCGCAGGGCATTCACGGTAAGCGTGTCCGGCCTGACGGTGGTGGGATTCTTTATCATAATATCCTTGACCGTTAATTTACTAATTTCCTTGTCAAAATTCGATCCATAATGATGGATTAACAAATCGGAGGATATCAACCCTTTTAGTTCACCTTTGGAATTCTCGACCGGTATATGGTGGAAGTTTCTCCAATCCATGATGTTTGTAACCAAATTGATCAAATCATCCTCGCGTACCGTAAACAGATCGGTGGACATAATCTGACGAATTCTTTTATAACGATTCACCCAACTGCCCCCTTCTTTTAGCTGGCCCCTGGACCAGGTGTGTACCGGCTTGCCTTCTTTCTGGCGATAATATATCCCGGCCGTGGTAGCGACCAGGGCTTCATCGATGGTGACGTCCTTTTTAAAGCGCGAAAAGGAATCGACCACCCATTGCGATCCGGTGCGCTGCGTCTCCACGCGCTCCTGGATTATACCGAGATATTTTGAAATATCCGTCTTATCGATTTTTGCTTTTTTCAACCCTTCCCGGGCGATGGGTATAAGCTCCTTTGTGATCAGTTCATCCGAGGGTATCAGCTTGTCGTGGTTAATCCAGCGGAACTGCGCGCCCAGCCCCATGCGCGCCGCCTTGATAAAGTTGGTTTTGGCGTCGTCAAAATCCATCTTGCTTTCCAGGCCGCGGAAATCATCGGGCATGCCCTTCATCAGTCCCAGCCAAAAGGCTGTATTGGCCATCTCATCCACCACGGTGGGCCCGGAAGGTATCAGGCGGTTTTCTATGCGCAGGTGCGGCTTGCCGCCGGTAATGCCGTAAACGGGGCGATTCCACTTGTAAATGGAGCCGTTGTGCAACAACAGGGCGTTCAGCTTGGGTATTTTGCCCTCTTCCAGCATGCGCAGCGCGTCTTCCTGAACATCCGAGGAGAAGATGATTTCATGCCGGGCAATATCTTCCTGAAAGAGCTCCAGTATGGAATGGCGCACCCAGCCTGTGCCAAAAAAAACACGCGGAATACGGTCGCGCAGGACCTTGGAAGATTTCCGGATATCGATCGATTGC
>DRLX01000211.1 GCA_011322715.1 Desulfobulbaceae bacterium | reverse complement strand
CTTCCTGCAACCCTCGACAACCACATCACAGTCGCCATGAGTAATAACAGCACAACCGTGACCAGAATCGCGGAAATCATCATCAATGAACTCAAACTTGAAGATGTGACGCCCGAAACCTTTGATCCAGACCTGGACCTGGTCGATGAGGTGGGCATTGATTCCATGGACCTAGCCACCATTGCCCTCAGGCTCCGGGATGAATACGGTATCCGCATCGATGAGGACGATTATCCCAAGCTGACCACGGTCCGCATTATTGCCGCCTATATTGATGATAAACGGCAGGCAGGCGAGTAGACGGGATATGGGCGAAAAGCAGTACACATTTGGTGACATCATCGGTGATGCGGTCATCGGCGAGCGATTTCAAAAGGTGCGCGACTATTTTTTCCTGCGGGAGTCCACCTATGACATGACCAGTCGCTGCAATATCCGTTGCGAGGGATGTTATTATTTTACCGGCGAAAAACAGAATACCCCAGATAATACCAACCCCGAGGACTGGCACCGGCTGCTTGAAGAGGAAAAGGAGCGGGGCATCACCTTTGTCGTGCTGGCAGGGGCCGAACCCTCACTGGTGCCGGAACTCTGCGCCGCCTGTTACCAGGTCATTCCCCTGGGCGCCATTGCCACCAATGGACTCAAACCCATACCCGCAGACATTGATTACCGGATCCATATCTCGGTCTGGGGCAACGATGCCACCAGCCTGGCGGTGAGAAAGGCGCCGGATATGCTGGCGCGGCAGATCGACAACTACCGGGGCGATGCCAGGGCAGTTTTTGTCTATACCTTTTCCCCGGTCAATATCGACGAGGCCCGGGAGGTTACCGAACTACTGGCGAAAAACGGGTTGCAGATCACCTTTAACATGTTTTCCGCCCCGGTCGGTTACACCGGTCCCCTGCGTCATACCAGCGAGACCCTGGCCCGGACCCGCCGGGTGATGACCGAGCTGCTGGCCGAATTTCCGGAGACAGTGCTTTTTTCTCCCTATAATATCCTTGTCCATACCGAGGAAAAGGGGCTGCACGCGCTGTTTTCCTGTTCCTATCCCCGCATGAACCCGTCCACGGCCATCGGCCTTGGACGCTCCTTTCGCCAGTACCGGACCAACCTGGCCTGGGACCGGGACGCGGCCTGCTGCGTGCCGGACACCGACTGCGAAGACTGCCGCCATTACGCCGCCGGCAGCGCCGTGGTGACGGCCCGCATGTATCGGCACGCGGATAATCCCCGCAGTTTTGCCGCCTGGCTTGACTATGTGGACACCTATCTTGCGGTCTGGGTACGCGGCTATGAAAAAGGGAAAAACCTCTGTGCTGATCCGGTGATACCGGTGTCAGACTCATAGAAATCTGAAATTTTCGTAATTCGAATTCGAGACCCCTGCCATGATAACCGTCAGTTCCCTGCTCGATGACCACTGGTACGAGCGATATAAAAAAATATCAAAACTTAACATCCGCAGCTCCATCTATGATGTGACCGACCGCTGCAACCTGCGCTGCAAGGGATGTTTCTTCTTCTCTTCCGGTGAGCATGAGCGGGCCTCGGAAGAAAAGGACATCGACAAATGGCACGCCTTTGTTGACAAGGAGATGGCGCGCGGCGTCAACCTGGCCATTCTCATCGGTGGCGAGCCCACCCTCTGCCTGGACCGGATCGAGGCCTTTTACAAGCGGCTGCCCACCTTCTGCGCCACCAACGGCCTGATCAAGGTGCCGCGGGACCGGTTTCCGGACATGATGGTCGGTCTTTCCCTGTGGGGCGATGCCGAGGATGAAAAGATCCTGCGCGGCAAGGACACCTTTGCGATTTCCAGCGCCAACTACGAGGGCGACCCGCATGCCTATTACCTCTACACCATCACCCCCAGGCAGTTGGGCAAGACCGAGCGGATCATCAAAAAAATCAGGGATGTCGGCCTCAAGGTGCATATGCAGCTCCTCTCCAATGACGAGGGCGTGGACGGCTTTTCCTGGCAGCCGGAAGAACTGGCGGCCGTCCGGGACGAGATGGATGCCATGCTGGACGCCTATCCGGAAACAGTGGTTTCCTGCCGCTATTACCATGAGATCATTACCACCGGCAAGATGCTGGGCCGGCGGTTTGGCTGGATGGAGTGCCCGTCCGTGACCGAGCCCATCGACAACCGGGTTCCCCGCCCGAAACGGCTGACCAATTTCATCCGCTGGGCCTCGGACCTGGAGACCATGCATCGCTGCTGTACCTCGGAGACCAGGGACTGTTCGACCTGCAAGGACGGCGCCGCCCACATGAGCTGGGTGATGGTCAATAAACGGGCCCATATCAAGACCGCCAAAGACCTGCAGAACTGGATCGAGGTCTACGAGATGTTTGCCAAGCTCTACCAGTTCATTCCCTGGTAAACGATGGCAGCGAGGGACGCGGTCATTGTCGGCTATGATGCCGTTTCAGCCCTCGGGCTGGACCTGGAAGACCAGTGGCAGGCGGCCCTGGCCGGCACAAGCGGCATCGGCCCCCTGACCCGTTTTCCCCTGCCGGATGATTTCCCGGTCACCATTGCCGGTCAGGCGCCTGATCTGCCCGATGAGCTGGTCAAGGGAGGGCGGTATCCCTTTCTCTCCGCCCGGGAACAGGCGGCCTGGAGCTCGCCGGTTTTCAAATACTCGATGCTCACCGTGGCCCGGGCGCTTGAGGGGAGCGGTCTTGAGATCACGGAAGATATTGCGCCCCGGGTGGCGGTCACCTACAGTTCCGCCATCGGCGGCCTGGACGCGGTCCTTGCGGCCGACCGCAGGCTGCAGCGGGAAAATAAACTGCCGCCGCCTTACGCCAATCCCAATTCCTGCATCAACATGGTCGGCGGCAAGATCGCCATCCAGACCGGGGCCCGGGGACCGATCACCACCACCATCACCGCCTGCGCCACCGGCCTGACATCCATGCTTGTCGGCGCCATGCTGCTGGCGCAGGACAGGGCCGATGTTGTTCTCTGCGGGGCCGTTGATTTTGCCCTGGTTGAACCGATCGTGGCCGGTTTTTACACCATGAACGGGGTCTATATTCCCAGGGAGGGGCAGGAACAGGAGCCGCCGCACAAGGCCAGCCGTCCCTTTTCCGTTGACCGGCGCGGTTTTGTTATTGCCGAAGGAGCGGGGGCCGTTATTTTGGTGGCCGCCGAGTTTGCTGGGGCGCATGGTCTCCGGGCAAGGGCTGCAATCGCCGGCTGGAGCATGACCTCGGATGCCCACCATGTCGTGGCCCCCTACCTGCCCACGGTCAGCCGCTGCATACAAGAGGCCATCGCTGATGCCGGTCTTGAACCGGCGGATATTGACGCCGTCAACGCCCATGCCGCTTCAACCAGGGTGGGCGACCAGGTGGAACATGAGGCCCTGGGCCAAGTTTTCGGGGCCCGGGTTCCGCCGGTTACGGCCAATAAATCATTACTTGGCCATGCCATGGGCGCATCCAGCGCTGTGGAAACCGTGTTGACCCTGCTTGGCATGCGCGATAATGTCCTGCCGCCCACCATCAACTATACGCCGGACCCATCCATGGAAATCGATTGCGTGGCCGAGGAAAGCCGGGCCCTTGCCCAGGAATTTGTGCTGAAAAATTCTTTTGGCTTCGGCGGTTGCAACAGTTGTGCGGTGTTTCGACATATCTCCTGAAAGAAAAGGATCAAAACGGAAAAAATCGGCAATGCAGCCAGCGAAAAACAGAAGGGTCTTTGTGGTCGGATACGATGTGGCCACCTGTCTCGGCAGTGATTTTGCCGCTACCTGGCAGGGCGCGGTGGCCGGCAGGGCCGGTTTCCGGCGCCTGACCCGCTGCGCCACCGACAGCCGGGCCAATGTGGTGGGTGAAATCCCGGACTGGGACCCGACCGGGCTGCCTTTTGTCGACCGCAAGGAGGCCTCGCTCTGGGACGCGGCCTATGTCTTTCTCACCATGGAGGTCTGTCGTCGCGCCCTTGCCCATAGCGGCCTTGAAGTCACCCCGGAAACCGGACCCCGCATGGGCTGTCTGATCGGCTCGGCCTTAAACGGCACTGATGCCTATCGCGTCG
>DRLX01000210.1 GCA_011322715.1 Desulfobulbaceae bacterium | reverse complement strand
CTTTGCGCAGAAAATTACTGTTCTTTGCCCGTTTGGGCCCAATGGGATGAAAACCACTGCATCCGGCAAGAAAAACCGTAATCAGGAAAAATAAAACCACTGTAAAAAATGTTTTTCGTTTTTGATATCGTGTCATACTTCTGTTCTCCGGCTTGCGTAGCCCATGCATTGATTCAAGACAATTTACTTTTTCCACTACAATTCTACCCGTTTTCATGGAAAATTGCATTGGCTGTTTTCATGGATAGCCCTCTTGCAACGCTGACCGCAGGGACGGGCTCCTGCAACTTGGTAAATTTGCATCAGGAGCGGCTTTAGCCGCGAATACTGCAAAAAAATTATACTTCAAATTTTCCCTGGGCAAGAAAAAAAATCGCCTGCCTGATCACCTCTTTATTCGTCATTATAAAGGTATGGCCGAGCGGGACAACCAGAAAATCCCGCATACCGTTTAAATGGGCGGAGGCAACTGATACCTTGCCGTCGTTTGGCCGGGCCACCATACGGGAAAACAGAGGATCAAAGCTACGATTACCGGTAATGATCCCAACAGGAAAATTTGCCGGGCCAAGGCTGTTTGGTGCCGACCCTGATTCTGTTCCAAGAGAACATCCACCGGGCCCGTTGAATCGTCGAAACCACCATTTGTCACCCAGTTTATCCACAATTTCACTGCCGTGGTTGGGCGGGGCCAGCATCACCACCCGGCCAAGGTTTGCCACCACATGCCTGGCCAGGTAGTATCGCACCAGGATACCGCCCATGGAATGGGTGACAAAATGTATCTTTTGTAATTTTTTTTCATCCGTCTTCCGTAAGCATGCCTCCATCGCCAAAGGAATATATTTTTCCGCAAGATAGCCGACCGGATATTTACGCGAGGGATAACCCATGTTGCAGGTCAGGTATCCGGATTTTTGCAGGGCTTTTTCCATACGACGCATGGAGCCGGTCGTTCTGGCCAGGCCATGCAGCAGGATAACACATTCCTTCTTCTCCATCCCTTCGCTCCTGTTCGCTCTCGCTTGCGTATTAATCCGCTCCTACGATTTTCTGCCAACCAGCATTTCGCGTATGGGTTCAGGCAGAATCCCTTGCAAAGATGCCGTCAATTCCTGCTCATGGCGCTGCCACCAGACTCCAAGCAGAACAATTCCAAGGCCGATAAGAGTAAGTGATAGAGGAAAAAACCAGGAATCCTTGAAGATTGTCGATGCCAGATGGCCAAGATACAGGGTGATGCCCAGGGCGCCGAAAATCACAAAAACCCTGCGTACCAACAGAACGCCGAAGGCTATCAGGCCAAGGTTCACCAGCATATAACAGAACCGGGACCACTCGCTGGAAGAATCCATTGACGTCAAGCCGCCCCAGAATGTCATTACCCCGAAGATATAAAGCCAGAATGCATAATCAGCGGATTTTCGTGACCTGATATCAACGAAAAAGGCAAACAGGATATACCCCAAACCAAACCAGAATGACACCAGGGATGCCAGTTCACGATCTATCCTGCCGCCGGTCAGCATGGCGGTCAGGTCCATGGACATATACCAGAGAGTGGCACCAATGGGCATCAGTAAAAATGGATACCGATATCGCCAGGCCATGACGGCGCCTACTGCCAGGGTGCCAAGCTCCATAAAAATCCAGTGGTAGCGGATATAGCGGTGATAATCACGATAGACCGCGTCAGGAACCCACCAGCCCATGCCTTTCTGCAGGCCATAGATGGCAAGCGGGGTCAGGGCGACTACAAAAACCGCGCATATACCGGCCGGTATATGGAGTTGTTTCCGTTCAAAGACGCGGGTGAGAAAAAGACCACCGGCACCGTACAGGCAGGAGATGATAAAAATTCCCCAGCCACCAAAGGCCTCCCAGCCAAGATTCATGAACAGGGTCATGGCGCCGATGGCAAGCATTCCGCCCAGATAATAGAGGATATGGGTGAAATCAAAACGTGGTCCCGGCCCTGGATGATTCTTAACAAAGGTGAGAAGTTCTTTTACCTGTGTATTGCTGATTATTCCCTTTTCCGCGGCATTGCTGAGCTGTTCGGATGTAATATTCATCTATTTTCCTCCCATGCGGTTATTACACATGTTACCTCGTCAGGCATCACCAATCATTCTCTGCACACTGCGATAATCCGTCTTGCCGGTTCCGAGCAGAGGAATCTCGGTAATCCGTTGTACACGGCGGATATTATGCAGGGGAGACAGTCCGCCCCGGCGCAGGGCCAGGTTTATCTGTTGTCGGTTAATTTCAAGGACCGTCAGCAACACCAGTTCCGGATGGTCATCATCGGTTGCCGCAACCGCAAGGACCGGTTCTTCTCGTTCAGGGCCGAACTCGGCAACAAGAATCTCTTCAATGGCCGGCAATGAGATCATTTCACCGCCAAGTTTAACAAATCGCTTGAGCCTGCCGCTAAAAGTGAGCAGACCGTCCGCCCGCCTGGTGACCAGATCACCGGTATCATACCAGTCTTTACCGTCAATAGTGACAAAGGGTGACGGTGCATCACCCAAATATCCTGCAAAGACATTGGGCCCGCGCACCAGCAGACGTCCAGTGCCTGCATCCTGCACCACCTCGCTGGTTTGAGGATGCAGCAGGACAGCCTGCATCGAAGGCATCAGGTATCCTATGGTCCCGGCAACCGGGGCCTGGGGCCTGTTGACGCTGATCACCGGCGAGCATTCGGTAACCCCGTACCCCTCGCAAAGAACCGCTTCCGGCGCCTGGTCGGCAAGACGATCAAATAAGGTTTGCGGACATTTCTCCGCCCCGGAAAAAACCAGGTGCATGGATCCCAGTTCCCCTGGTTCAGCCTGGTGAAGGATATTCCGTAAAAAGGTCGGAGTGGTGATAAGCGTTGTCACCCGGTGTGAGGCTATCAGTCTGGCCAACTGCCTTCCCTCGGTGGGATTTGGCCAGTACACGGTGCGCAGACCGGTACAAAGCGGCAGGATCACGGTTCCGGCCAGTCCCAGGGAATGAAAAACCGGCAGGATGCCAAGCAATTTGTCATTGCTCTTTAACCCCAAAATTTTGCTGACATCCCGGCCGTTAACAAGAAAATTTGCATGGGTGAGCGGGACTGATTTCGGATGCGATTCGGAACCCGAGGTAAAGAGAATGGCAGCGTTTTTTGCAATTTTTGCTCTTCGCAAGACCCACTGCGGAAACCTGCTTTTCAAAAAAGCCGCACCCTTTGCCATGATCGTCACCCGTGTGGCCAGATCCTCAAGATAGACCCAGGAGATACCAATATCCTGCAGATCAACACCCTGGTTATGCAGACGTTCGACAAATTTTTTCGAGCTGATCACATGACTGACCCCGCAATTTTCCAGACAGTACGCTACCTGGCCGCCACCGGCTGTCCAGTTCACCATCACCGGTTCTCGGCCTGCAAACATGACGGCAAGATAGCTGATAACCGCGCCGACCGAGGCCGGGAGCATGATGCCGATTCGTTTTTCCGGAACTTTTCTGATTTGGGGCAACAGGGCAAGAACCGCCATGATCAATTGGCGATAAGTTTTATCACCACTTATCT
>DRLX01000209.1 GCA_011322715.1 Desulfobulbaceae bacterium | reverse complement strand
TGGAAAAAGGGAAATAGACCAAAAGTGCGGAAACAAGAAAAACGTGAATATAAAAAATAGATCCTATATCGGCAATGATGGTGGGATGAAAAGTCACCAGTCCCACGGCCAGGCGTTTGATAGCAATGATATCTATGCCTGAACGTAGAAAAAAGCGCATCAGAATGCCGGTCAGGACAATGGCGATAATGAGATAGAGAGGGAAAAAATCGTTGGCAAGAGAAATATAGCGGACATGCCGATTGAAAAAGCGGCGGCCAAGCAGCAGAAAAAGCCCGAGCAGGATGGTCACCTCCGTCAGATACATCGTCGGAGCGCCGATCTGCAGGATGCCGTCAAAGAAAGCAAGGGTTGAAATAAAACCCGGCACCGGATCCATAAACAGCCGCATATGCCGCAGAATGATAACGAGGAAGCTGTAATGAAAGAGCAGGGCAAAAAGCCATAACCACTTGCTGGACTCATAGGTCAACTTGGGACCCTTGTAAACCGTTGCCTTGGTATTACGCCAGAGTGAACGAAAAAGAACGACTTCAAGAAACATGCGTGCCATGACCTGAGAGGTGGTCAGGGGCGCCTCAAGTTTATCGTACTTTATCCAGGGCAGGGAAAATCCCTGCCCGCAGGTCGTTGGGATTTTAAACGGCACCGGCGATCTTGCCCAACCGATAACCCGATAACAAAATCCGCCCAAGAACAGGGCCATGGCCAGATACGGCACGACAATACCGAAGATATACTGCATACCCGGTATACTCGCCCCAATCCATGAAAACAACACCAGGGCAACGACCGCCGCCAACGGGAAGGTGTACTTCATTGATCACTCCCTCGCTTTAAATGAAAACGATAACATTATGCATTATGAAAAATTGCCCTACCGGCAATCCATACAACGATGCAACCCACAACGGATTTCGCCGTCAGCTGATTTCAACTCCGGCACAACCAGTCTTTTTATTGCCTGCCAGCGCAGAGGCACAGGCGGAATCGGTCAAGATAGAGCGACCGCTTTTTATCTCATGAACCCTATTTTTGTATAACTGCTCCCGACACTCCGTGTAGAGATCAAAGGCCAACAAACCCAATCTATCCACATCACAGTCAAAATCATCCAGCTCTGTTGCCGGCGGCCGTTTTTTTTTACCAATCGTCAGCACTTTCCTGACCACCCACTTCAATTCCAGAATAGGCGCAACCGCCTGCGAAGGAGAAAATTCCTGGACGGCCCGAATACGAATAACCTGGTCCAGCGGCGCAAGCATTTCCTTGGGAGCGGCCTTGTCTACAAGCAGCTCAAACAGCCTGGTCAGTCCTTCACGGATATTTGCGCCGACCGGATTGGCAAACCTGTCGCCGGAACTTTTGAAAAAACCGGAAGCGATATAACTGTTGAGCGTCCTGTCGATCCAGAGAGACAGGATCTTCTCCTTGTTGGTCAATAGAGTTTCTTTCAGGCCCGTCACCACAGTTCAATAATTTTGTAGATAATCTTCAAATAAAAATGAATGGCGATTCATATCATGTTTAGGGGGTCATTTCAAGGGAAAAAAATCACCTGTTTGTATCGGTTGATCGACGCAATGCAGACGCATGGTCCATCAAAAAAAGGCCTACACCGACAAAGGGGTCATCTTTCACCTCTTCAAGGAGACTTTTTTTCTCCTTTTTCCCTTTCTGGTCATTATCCAGACCCGGATCAATAAGACCGGCAGCCTTGGCCTCTTCCCTTGCCTTTTTGGCCTCAGCTCGTTCCTTTTCCATACCGACAAGAAAATCCGCAACCTTTGTTTTCTCCCGACGTTGCTTTGCCTTTTCAGACAACTCTTTAATTTCTTGAAACTTTTTATTCTTTGCGATCCAACCTTCAGCCAATTTTCGGGCATCATTCACATTAAAGGAAAATCCCTTCCATGGCTCATAATCAACAGGCTGCACGGTATCCCAGGGCAGAGAATTATCCATGTACTTTTCCCCGGTTTTCAGGTAATCGAGCATGCTCGGAGCAACAATATCCGGCTCGACGCCCTTGTATTGCGTTGAGCCGCCGGTGATCCGATAAAATTTCTGAATAGTTACCTTGAGTGCGCCAAGGTCATCATATTTTTTCAAATGCAACAGCGGTAGATTGCGATTTAAATCAATCAGTGCCTGAACCGTGCCCTTGCCATGGGTATGTTCTCCGCCGATTATGATTGCCCGTCCGTAATCCTGAAGCGCCGCAGCAAGAATTTCAGATGCCGAGGCGGAAAACTGATTGACCAGGACAATGAGAGGACCGCCATACACAACATTGGCATCTCCATCTTCCAGAACCCGGATCATCCCCTGGAAATTCTTCACCTGAACAACCGGCCCTCCTGGAAGGAACAAACCCGAGATATCAACTGCATCCGTCAGAGCACCCCCTCCATCATTCCGTAAATCCAGGATCAGGCCGCTGATTCCCTTCTTTTTCAATTCGACCAGGGCACGCCGGGTATCATCGGTCACATTTCTTCCGGACCTTCCATCTCTGGGCGCATTGAAATCCCTGTAAAAACTCGGAATCCTGATATAGCCGACCTTTTCCCCCCGATGACCGGCAAGAACCGTTGACTTCACATAGGTTTCTTCTATTTTTACCACATCCCGGACTATTGGGATAACCTGTTTAACACCATCGGGTTTGCGTACGGTCAGAATAACTTCCGTTCCCTTAGGGCCTCTGATGTAACTAACGGCCTCCCGGATACGCATGTCATTGATATCGACGGGCTTGCCACCCTTCTCCGCCACGGACAGAATGGTATCCTCGGCCTGCAACTGGCCCTGTCGCTCGGCGGCGCTTCCGGGAATAATGCGCACCACCTTGATATGGCCGTCATCTTCCCGGAGCAGGGCACCGATACCTTCAAGCGAACCCGACATATGAATATCAAAGTCTTCTTTCGACGTCGGGGGCAGGTAATTGGTATGCGGATCAAAGGCCCTGGCCACGGCATCAAAATAGCGATTATAATGATCCTGGCGGCTTTCCTTGAGCAATCTGTCAAAATAATGGAGATTTCGTTCGCGAACCGTTGCAAGCGCCTTTTTCCAGGTCGGGCCGGCAGTTATAGAGGTTTTCTTCTTCTCTTTCGTTTCTTTGGTATTTTTCTCTTTCTTGGCCTTATCAAGATCATTGAGGTATTCGTCAAGAACCTGAAGCTTCAACACTTTGCGCCACCTGTCAGTCAGTTCCTCCCTGTTTTTTGTCCAGCTGATTTTTTTCGGATCGGATTCAATGTATTCTCTGCGCTCGGGATCAAAACCCTTGTTCATGATCGGATCAAGCATAGCCTTCACCTGACGAATCCGGTCGTTTAAAATCTGCATGCCGGCATCAGGAAGCACTATCCGTCCCCGTCGCAGTTCATCATCAATATGGTCTGCAAAGGCCTCCAATTCATCCACATCCGACTGGAGCAGGAATCGTTTACGCGGATCAAGCTGGCGCAGGTAAAGAGCAAAGGCCTTCTCTGAAAGCGCATCATCGAAGGGAACATGACTGAAATGCTGAGCCGGCAGCTGATGGCTCAGCATATAAGCAATAAGCCGGTTTCGAGCGGGGTCAAACTTCACCGGCTTCACATTTGCCCACGTCATCGTCGACGTCAGGGTCAAAATTATCAGCCAGCCTGCAAAATTACGCATAATGCGCATGGGGTGCTCCAAGTAAAAAGACACGTATAAAGAAGCCGGACGGATTACCGACATCAGTAACTTCAGACGAAACAATCAATAATTCTGTAATCCCGCACAAAAAGAACCCTTGCATATCCGAAAAGGAAATGCACCCCCATCGGGCAAGAGCTACATTGGACTAACCAATTTTCCGGCCTCACTCATGGCGGTCATAATCTCATGCATATTGGAAATATGCCCGATCTTGATTTCAGATTTCAGCTGAAAAAAATCCAAACAGGTTCCACAGGCAAGAATCTCGACCCCTTTTTGCTGCAGGGAGACCAGAGCATCGAGTGCTCCGGATTTGCCGGCAACCAGCTTAACCCCGGAATTATAAAAAATAATCTTCGTCGGCAGGGGATCAACCTGCTCAATGGTCTGGATATATGTCTGCAGCAGGGCCCAGCCCAACTCATCACTGCCGCGGCCCATGGAATCAGAAGAAATCACATACACCATGCCGGCGGTAACAGGCAGGGAACAGGCATAGTCATCGGGATCAAACTGTTTGTTACCAGGAGTGCTTCCCGCCTCTATCGTCACATAAAAACAACCATCCTCGCCGGATTCCACCTTTACCTCGCATTGACGACTACGGGCAAAACGGGTCACATTCTCCCGAGACGCTTCATTGTCAACAATGACCCGCAAAAGATTCGCTCCCTGTTCAAGGGCATTTTTTGTTTGGATAACCGGTTGAGGACAGGTAAGCCCCGTGCAGTCAAGGGTTTGCATCTTTTCGTCTTCACTCATATTTATTTCCATTCCCGAAAAAGAAACATACTACGTCCATCGGGCTTGCATCACAGGTCAAGCTCCATACCTTCACGGGCAAAAAACACGCTGGTGTCTTCCGTACCATCATCGGTACAGTATTCCCGTGTCAACTCATCCAACTGCGCATCCGTACGTTCAGGGTCATGGTGAAACAGGGCAAGCCTTTTCACGCCCGCCCGTCTGGCCGAGCTGATGGCGTGCTCTATGGGCGAATGTCCCCAGCCTATCTTGCCGTCGTTATACTCCTTTTCGGTATATTGCGCATCATGGACCAGAAGGTCGGCACCGGCAAAAAAATCTTCCAGCACCAGGTTCTGTTCCCGGGCCGCCAGCTCTCCCTCATGGGCCATCAACTCATCATAAGATGGATCTTCGGGATCAGTGACAAAGAGATTACGAAACGGTTCCGTGTCATAGGCTGTACAAAACACTGCACCCCGATAGGAAAAACGATAGCCTAGCGCTGTAATCGGGTGGTTGATAATAGCCGTAGAAAGAAGGATACCATCCCCAAGATCAATGTTTGGTTCTTCCCGTAAACGCTTGTACTCTATGGATGCGGCAAGTTCACCCATATTGACGGGAAAATACCGATACTTCATCTGACCGCCGACCACTTCTTCAAGCGGGTCGTCCTCATAAGTTACCGGGCCAAACACCTTGATCTTTGTTCCCGGAATATAGGCGGGCACAAAGAAAGGAAAACCC
>DRLX01000208.1 GCA_011322715.1 Desulfobulbaceae bacterium | reverse complement strand
TCTGCATGATACATTTTCATTTATCCAAGGTGAAAAAATCGAGGTCAAGGGCAAGGGAGAACAGGTTATCTATACCCTGGGTCAGCCGAAAGTCGCTAAGGAACCCATCGATTCATGAACAAAACAGCACCCATTGTAGACTTTCAATGAATCTTGTTACCGCACTTTCCCTGACCGGGGCCATGTTTGTTCTGGCGGTTACTCCCGGTCCGGGTATTTTTGCAACCGTGGCCAGGTCACTGGCCTCGGGCTTCTCACAGGCCGCAGTTGTTGCGGCAGGGATTGTCTGTGGTGACATCTTCTTCCTGTTACTGGCTGTTTACGGTCTGTCTGCGGTTGCCGAGTTACTGGGTAATTTCTTTGTTGCGGTACGCTTTATGGGTGGCCTTTATCTGATCTTTTCAGGTCTGCGCATCTGGTTTTATCCGGTACGGCAAAAAATGATACATCCGGTCAGGGAGCAAGGTCTTACCTGGACAAAAAACTTTGCCGGCGGCCTGGCCGTCACCCTGGGCAATCCCAAAGTCATTCTCTTTTACCTCGGCTTTCTGCCCTCATTTCTCGATCTGCACCATCTCAGCACCGTGGATGTGCTGCTCAGCGCAACAATCGTCTCTCTGGTGCTGGGATCGGTCCTGCTCGCATATGGATACGGTGCCGACAGAGCGCGGTCTCTTTTCACAAGCCGTCGTTCACTAAAAAACCTGAACCGTGGTTCCGGCGCCATCATGATAGGCACCGGTTCAATTATCCTGACCAGGGCATAGCCATGAAAGGATTTTTCCAGCTGATCAGTTCCGCCGAGTTTTACCGGTTATTTTCCCGATTTTCCCCTCTGCCCGAAGAAGAGATAGCTTCCGGTGACGGCCTTGGCCGGGTCGTGGTGGAAAACAGTCTGAAAGCAGCCGAGCAGCTTCCCCCTTTTTCCCGCTCCACCATGGACGGTTTTGCGGTCCGGGCCCGTGACACATTCGGCTGCTCGGAATCGGAACCGGCCCTGCTTGACATCATCGGGGAAATCGCCATGGGACGTCCGGGAACGGAATTCACCCTGAAACCCGGCCAGGCCGTCCATATCTGGACCGGCGGTGAACTCCCTGATAAGGGCGACGGAGTGGTCATGGTCGAATATACGCACCTGATGGATAGTCGTACCGTGGAAGTTTTCCGGCCGGTGGCCCCTGGAGAAAATGTTATCCGGGCCGGAGAGGACTTTGAACAGGATGCGGAGATTCTTCCGGCTAAACGGATGCTCCGCTCGCAGGACCTTGGCGTACTGGCCGGTCTGGGTATAACCCGGTTGAACGTACACCGACGGCCAAGGGTCGGTATCATTTCCACCGGTGACGAGCTGGTCGCCCCGGACCAGCCCCTCGCTCCCGGCAAGATCAGGGACATTAACTCAACCACGCTTGCCGCCCTGGTCACGGAAGCGGGCGGCATGCCGAAATGTTACGGTATAATAGAGGATAACCTGGAAAAGATGCTTGGAGTCTGTGAACAGGCCCTTAGGGAAAACGACCTGCTGCTGCTTTCCGGCGGCAGCTCCGTCGGGCGGCGGGACTTCACCCTGCAGGTGCTTGAAGGGCTCCACGGTAGTGAGCTGCTGGCGCATGGGGTCGCCATTCGGCCCGGCAAGCCGACCCTGCTGGCGGCCCGAGGGAACAAGGCTGTTTTCGGCCTGCCCGGGCACGTGGCCTCGGCCATGGTGGTCTTTTATCTCTTTGTCCGGCCGCTGTTACGTCTTTTTGCAGGCCTTGCCCCGACCCATGGGTTGACGGAGATACAGGTTACCTGCCGCGAGCAGATTCCGTCGACCATAGGGCGCGAGGAATATGTCCGGGTCAGCCTGGAGAAAGATAAACACGATACGCTTCCAATTGCCACACCGGTCTATGGAAAATCCGGTCTGCTGCGACCACTGGTTGCCGCCGACGGGTTGCTGGTCATCGGCCGTGATGTGGAAGGATTGGACCGAAATGCCCAGGCACGGGTATTACTCTTCCCCTGAATTCTTCAAAAAACCAAACATGGAAATTCGCAAGGCGGCAATGGCTGATTTTGACTCCATCTGGCCTATTTTCCACACCGTTATCGCAACCGGTACAACCTACCCTTATTCCCCGGCAACCACAAAAAAACAGGCCCGACATATCTGGATGGAAGTACCTCTTGCCACCTACCTGGCCGAGGAAGCGGGACAAACCCTGGGAACCTATTATATAAAGCCCAACCAGCCTGAGTTGGGCGCGCATATCTGCAACTGCGGGTACATGGTCGCCCCGGAAGCCCGAGGGCAGGGCCTGGGACGAATGCTCTGTCTTCATTCCCAGGACAGGGCCCGTACACTCGGTTTTTTTGCCATGCAGTTTAATCTGGTCGTCTCGACAAACACTGTTGCCGTACGTCTCTGGCAGCAACTTGGCTTTTCCCGTATCGGTACCATCCCCCAGGCCTTTAATCATAAAGAATATGGCCTGGTTGATGCTTACATTATGCATCGGCAACTTATGTAATCAACGACAATGAAACGAAAAATATATCTCAACATGCACTCACGGCAGGAGGCACAGGCCCTCTTTCTGGGACGATTCCCAAACTACCGTACCAGTGAAGAAAAAATCCCGGCCAGGGAGGCATGCGGCCGCATAACATCCAGGCCGGTCAGCGCCCGCCTTTCCTCGCCTTCTTTTCATTCAGCCGCCATGGATGGACTTGCCGTCCGGGCTGAAGACACATTCGGCGCCGCCGATGATAACCCGATCACCCTGGATATCAGCTCAGGCCAGGCGGTCATGATCAATACCGGCCACCCGCTGCCGCAGGATAAAAATGCGGTCATCATGATCGAAAACATTATCCTCAATGAAGACCAAAGCCGGGGGACCATCCGGGCACCGGTCTATCCCTGGCAAAACGTCCGCAAAGTGGGTGAGGATATCGTGGCCACGGAGCTTCTCTTTCCCAGCAATCACCACATCACGCCACCGGACATGGCCGCCCTGCTCACCGCCGGTTGTCCAAGCGTTTGGGTGCATAAAAAACCACGGATAACCATTCTGCCCACCGGTAGTGAACTGGTTGACCTTGATGTATCCGGCCAGGCTCCGCCGCCCGGTAAAACCGTTGAATCAAACTCCGCGGTGCTGGCCGGACTGGCCCGGCAGGCCGGTGCCGTCGTTATCGTAGAGCCGATCATTGCCGACGACTTTGCCACCATTAAAGAGAACCTGAAGAAAGCCGTTGCCTCCGACGCAGATTTTATCGTACTCAATGCCGGATCATCAGCCGGCAGCGCAGATTATACCGTACGCGTGATTGAGGAACTGGGCGAGGTACTCGTCCACGGCGTGACCATTATGCCCGGCAAACCGACTATCCTTGGAATCATTGACGGCAAACCGGTGATGGGCAATCCCGGTTATCCCGTTTCCGCCATCATCTCCTTTGAGCAGTTCGCCCTGCCTCTGCTGGCCGGGATGCAGGGAATGGAGAAGGACCCGGCAACGCAGATTACCGCCGTCCTTGCCAAAGACATTCCATCCAGGGGCGGGATAGAAGAATTTCGCCGCATGATTACCGGAAAGATCGGTGACCATTTTGTCACCGTGCCGCTGAAAAAAGGTGCCGGCGCCATCACCACCCTGACCCGGGCAAACTCCATGCTGAGCATTGCTGCCGGTTCCGAAGGAGAGAGCAAAGGCAGTCTCGTTAACGTCCAGTTACTTCGGCCACCGGCAACCATTGCCAAAACCATCCTCTGTACCGGCAGCCATGATCTCTGCCTTGACCTGCTGCATGATTTTCTGAAAAAATCGACCCCTGCCTACCCCCTGGCCTCCACCCATGTCGGATCACTGGGCGGCATCATGGCCATAAAAAACACTATGACCCATATCGCCGGCTCACATCTGCTTGATCCGGAAAGTGGTGCATATAATACCACCTATATCAGACGATACCTGCCTGACAGGGAAGTAAATCTGATCACCCTTGTCCATAGAATGCAGGGATTCATCGTCCAAAAGGGTAATCCCGAAAACATACGGTCCATTGAAGACCTGATCGGAGGCAATATCCGCTTTATCAACCGGCAGGCAGGGTCAGGCACCCGGGTACTTCTCGATTATGAACTGGAGAAAAATGGGCTTGACGCAGATGAAATTGAAGGCTATGACCATGAGGAGTATACACACATGGCGGTGGCGGTGGCGGTCCTTTCCGGCAAGGCGGACGCCGGGCTCGGTATTCTGGCGGCCGCCCGCGCCCTTGACCTTGATTTCGTTCCACTTACCGAAGAACGGTATGACCTGATCATCCCGACTCCCTTTCTTGAGCTGCCGATGATCAGACGGTTACTTGAAATCATTCATTCCCGGGATTTCCGGGCAGCGGTGGAAGCAATGGGCGGCTACTCTACCAGGAAAACGGGAGAAATCGTTCAGTGCAGTAGTAGTTAAAACAAACGATGCGCGTCAGTCAACCAATACCTCTGTTTCAGGCCCTAAGCCTCATCCTCCTGGTGCAGCTTTTCTGTGCCGGACCGGCCCATGCCATCCAGTCCCATGGTCCGCCGGAGGGAATCTATGTCCACCTCATCGGCCATGTCCTTTACGGCCTTGCCATGCTCGGGTTTGCAATCCGTATTCGCCTGTCGCATCTGGCGGCCCGTAAATCCTGGCAACTCATGGCCCTGGGGGCCCTGATTCTTACCTTCTGGAACGGCTGGGCCTTTATCGCCCATGTTCTTGCCACCCACATCCCGGCAACCGATTTCATCACCAACAAACAGGGCGTCAGGATGTGGGTGGCCCTGCATACCCCTGTTGACTGGCTTTATTATATTTTCAAGATGGACCACCTGATCTGTGTTCCCGCCATCCTCTGTATTTATCTTGCCCTGCGGAGAATGAACGGTACGCCGTTGATTTCCTTGAAGAGGCAATAAAAAAAGAACAATGCTTCTTTCCCTGATTCCCCTCTACCTGATTGATATCTGCGGCAGCCTGGCCATGCTTGTCCTGTCCATTCTCTGTATGCAACAGGCCGTCAAGCTCTATTTCAGGGACAGGGAAAATGCGCTTTCCACCTATATTCTCTGGTTGACCAGCGCCCTGTTTTCCTTTTGTCTGATTCGACCGGTGGGCCATTTTGTCAAATATTACCTCCTCTTTACCGACCGGGCGGCCATCTGGCAGAAGATCGCACCGGTGGCCGGCAGCCTGATTACCGTCACTTTCATTGTGATTTTTGCCTCCACCCTGTTTTTCGGCAGTATGCTGGTCATCATGAACCGTATGATCCGTGATCGAAAAAAGGTTGAAGAAACCAGCTCCCAGCTTCTTGAACTCAACAAAGATATTGAATCCGTGGTCAGTGACCGTACCCGGGCTGAACTGGCCCTGCAGCTTGCCCATGAAATACGCAATCCGGTCATGGTGATCAGTGGTCTTCTGCAACGCATGACCTGCAAACAGGAGGACAGGGAGCGTAACAGCAGGTACCGGGACACGGTCCTTGGACAGACTACGAAGTTAGAGGCTATTGTTAATCGATTTGAAGAGTTACAGAATGGAGGGGATGATCATTTTTCCGCTATTGAAATCAATGAACTGACCAGGGACAGTGTGGCAATTATTCAGGCCGAAGCTGAGCTCAAGGGTATATCCATTTCATTTTCCCCGGCGGAGAAGACCCTTTTCTGTAGAGGCGATGCCCGGTACCTGAAAGTTGCGCTACTGCACATCCTGAGAAATGCCCTTGAATCCTGCAGCGCCGGTGACTCCATCCGAGTGGAAACAAAACAGGTACCGTCAGGGGCATCCATTACAATCACTGACGATGGCCCGGGAATACCACCGGAAGTCCTGGAGCATATCTTTGAACCTTTCTATTCCACCAAGGAGGGGTCCACCGGTCTTGGCCTGCCCTATGTTCGCCAGATCATCAGGGAACATCGCGGCGAAATCACCATTGAATCCACCTTCGGCCAAGGATGTACCGTCACCATTATCCTGCCCACCCATCTCAGCGAGCTACAAAGGGACAGGAAAGCTTCATCTCACTGAAACACACCCCTACTTCATCAACCCACATAACCCACAAAGTGTGCCTGCAGAGTATGCAGTCAGGGACACGTCCCGTCAACACCATATTTTCTTGACACCGCCCTTTCAAGGGTGATACACCAAAATTATGATGAATCAATATGTACCAATACAAAAATTACCCATAAGGAGGTATGATTTTGGTGGAAAATTCAGGAGAACACTCTTCAGTGAAGACCGTAAGCGGACAAAACTTTGTCCTCACCAATGTTGAAACAATCCCCGGTAGAAGCATTGTCGAGCATTTCGGACTTGTTTCCGGATCAACCATCCGGGCAAAACATATCGGTCGTGACCTGATGGCCAGCCTGAAAAACCTTGTCGGCGGAGAGCTCAAAGGATACACGCAGCTTCTTTCCGAATCACGCGACCAGGCAACAAGGCGCATGGTCAGACAGGCCGTTGATCTGGGTGCAAACGCGGTGATCAATGTCCGATTTTCCACCTCTTCCGTGGCCCAGGGTGCTGCCGAGCTCTATGCCTACGGGACCGCCGTGCGGGTGGAGTAAACCATGCCTGATCTGATACTCATCTTGTCCCTGACGGCCCTTGGCTATTTTGCCGGCAGCTGGGCGGAGAATCGCCACTACCGCTCCATCCGCGAGCGGGAGAAACAACTGCTGCATATTCCGGCCATCACCATGAAAGATATCCCCTATCCGGATGGAGAAATCCGCTCATCACATCTGGTGGAGGGAAGCGCCGTTATCTCCATTGATTATTTCAAACGCCTTCTTGCCGGCCTGCGCAATATTTTCGGCGGCACGATTATTTCGTACGAGAGCCTGCTTGACCGGGCCAGGCGCGAGGCCCTGCTGCGGATGAAGGAATCGGCCCCGGACGCGGCGGTCATAGTCAACGTGCGCATTGAGACTTCGGCCATTGGCAAGTACAGTGCCAAACGCAATATCGGCTGCATCGAGGCCCTGGCCTATGGCACCGCCATTGAGCTGAACAAGCAGTGAACTACACCCCCAAACTTCCCGGACACAATCACAACGTCACCCCTGTCTCGCCGCTCCGGGAGCTGCTGGTCCTGCTCGGCGGCCTGCTCGCCGTCATCGCCATCGTGTACCTGCTGCTTGGCCTTGGCGCCGACCTGCTGGTTAGTCATATCTCACCGGCAACTGAACAGAAGATGGCCGCGGTTTTCTCCTCCAGGTTTTCTCCCCATAACAGACCAACACCTAGAGAAAAATGGTTGCAATCCATTATCAACAGCATGCAGGAAAAGGGGTGTGTTGACCTGCCCTATCCAATAACCGTCCAGGTTGCCGACTCAAAGGTGATCAATGCCGTTGCCCTGCCCGGAGGCCGAATCATGGTGTTCAGGGGCCTTTTGAACATTGTCCGCTCGGAAAACGAAATGGCCTTTATCTTGGGCCATGAACTGGGCCATTTCGAGAACAGGGACCATCTTCGCGGCCTTGGCAGAGGTCTTGTCTTTGCCTTTATTTCCACTTTGACGGGATCATCGGATGGCAGTATCGCCCGGCTGGTTGCCCGGATGGCACAGGTAACGGAATCAGGATTTTCCAGGGGACAGGAGGAGGCGGCCGACGCCTTTGGTCTGCGGATGATGAACTGTGTGTATGGCCATGTGGGTGGAGCAACCGATTTTTTCATTCATATGCCGAAAAAACTCGATCCCGGGCATATCGGCCATTATTTTGCCTCCCATCCGGAGAACAAAAAAAGAATCCAGGCCCTGCTTGTGCTGCAGCAAAAAATGGGATATCAGAGCGGCCCGCTCACGCCCCTGCCCGTTTGGCATAAAGATAGTGAGCAAAAGAAAAACTAAGGTGGGTTTTACCCGCAACCAAAACATCGTAGGAGCGGCTTCGGCCGCGATATTTTTTTGGTTATCCGGATAACTCAAGAGATTGACAGGCGAATAAATTCGCCCCTACCGTACTTCCCTTTTGGCAAAAAAATAGTGTCCGAAAAAAGAACTATCCTTCGCCAAGATAGGCCTGACGAACCCGGTCGTCACCAAGGAGCTGCGAACCCGACCCCTCAAGGACCACCTTCCCCGATTCCAGAACGCTGCCCTGTGCGGCAATGGAAAGAGCGGCCATGGCATTCTGTTCCACCAACAAAATGGTCACTCCATCACTGTTGATAGCACTGATAATATCAAACACCTCATCAACCAGCTTGGGTGACAGGCCAAGGGAGGGTTCGTCGAGCATGATCAGCTCGGGTCGGGCCATGATGGCACGACCGATGGCCAGCATCTGCCGCTCGCCGCCGGACAGGGTGCCGCCCATTTGCTTTTTTCGTTCTCGCAGTCGCGGAAACAGGGTGAAAACATGATCCAGGTCTTTGTGAAACTCCTGGTCACGGTGGCGATGAAAGCCGCCCATGTACAGGTTTTCCAGGACACTCAGGTTGGGAAAGATATGCCTGCCCTCCGGCACCTGGACCACACCCAACCGAACAATTTTATGGACCGGCATGGTGGTGATGTCCTGTCCTTTAAAAACAACCCTTCCCTGGGTGACCGTTCCCCCCAGAGAAGGGATCTGCCCGGAAACGGCCCGCAATGTGGTTGACTTGCCCGCTCCGTTGGCCCCGACCAGGGTAACGATCTTTCCCCGTTCCACGTGCAGGTCCATGCCGAGCAGGGCCTGAATGCCGCCGTAGCGTACATGAAGATTTTCAATCTGCAGCACGGCGTCGCTCCCCCAGGTATGCGGTTATCACCTGTTCGTTCTTTCTGATCTCTTCGGGCAATCCCCTGGCGATGGTGACCCCGTGGTCCAGCACAATCAACCGTTCGCAGAGTCCCATGACAAATTTCATATCATGCTCAATCACC
>DRLX01000207.1 GCA_011322715.1 Desulfobulbaceae bacterium | reverse complement strand
TCGGCGGCTGTTTTACCGGATCGGTCACTGGTTTGATCGCCTGACCGGGGTGGTCCTGATCGGGCTTGGTCTGCAATTTGCATTCAGCAGACACAGCTGACAGGGTGTTGTTTACCAAACGTATCGGACACCATTTTTTTAAATCATAAACGACAGATGAGGAAACAGATATGATCCCAGATGGTAAGGTAATTTCCATCCAATATACCCTTTCCCTGCGGGACGGGGAGATTATTGAATCAAATCTCGATGAGGAACCGCTTGAATATACCATGGGTTCGGGTGAGCTGATACCCGGCCTTGAGGAGGTGCTGGCCGGCATGAAGGAGGGAGAGGAGCAGACCGGAGTACTGCCGCCGGAGAAGGGATACGGCCTTTCTCTTTCAGAGGCCATGCTGGAAATTCCCAAGGATCACCTGCCCGCCGAGGCCCTGGAAGTCGGTGCGCGTATCCATGGAGAAGGGCCGGGCGGTGCCGAGATCGACGGCCGCATCGTCAAACTGAAAACAAAATGTGCAGTGGTTGATTTTAATCATCCCCTGGCCGGAAAAACCATTGCCTATTCGATCAAGTTGTGTGGAGTTCGATGACGACCTCCCCTTTTTCTTTGCAGCATAGTTCCAGCGAATGTGGTGCCCGCTGCGGAGAGGTTGCCACCCTGCATGGTGTTATCAAGACTCCTGTCTTCATGCCTGTCGGTACCCAGGCGACCGTTAAGGGCGTCACCCCGGAGAACCTGGTGGATCTTGGGGCGCAGATCATTCTCGGCAATACCTATCATCTTTTTATTCGGCCCGGCCATGCGTTAATTCGGGAATTCGGCGGCCTGCATGGTTTCATGCATTGGGACCGGCCGATTCTCACCGATTCCGGAGGATTTCAGATTTTCAGCCTCAGGGATCTGGCAACCATCACCGAAGAGGGGGCCGGGTTCCGGTCCCATCTGGATGGGGCCAGGCTGTTCCTCAGCCCGGAAGATGCCGTTCATGTACAGGAAGCCCTTGGCTCTGATATCATGATGGCGCTGGACACCTGTATTCCCTATCCGGCTGATCGGCGGCAGGCGAAAGAGGCCACGGCCCTGACCGGTCGTTGGGCCCGGCGATGTCGCACTGCGCAGTCGAAGACAGGACAACTGCTCTTTGGTATTGTTCAGGGCGGCATGTATCCGGACCTGCGCAGACAAGCGGTGGAGGAGCTGGTTGATATCGGCTTTGACGGGTATGCCCTGGGTGGGCTTTCAGTGGGCGAACCCAAGGAGCTTATGCTGGAAATGCTTGCCCAAACCGTCCCGCATCTCCCTGGCGACTATCCCGTTTATCTCATGGGGGTCGGCACTCCGGAAGACCTGGTGGAGGGTGTGTATCATGGTGTGGATATGTTTGACTGTGTGATGCCGACCCGTAATGCCAGAAATGGAATGCTCTTTACTTCATCAGGGAGACTTGTTATAAAAAACAGTCGTTATCGGGATGATCACCGGCCGGTGGATGAGCAGTGTAACTGTTACACCTGTCGGCATTATTCCAGGGCCTATTTGCGGCATCTCTTTAAAAGCCATGAGCTGTTGGCCTGCCAGTTAAACAGTATCCATAATCTTCAATATTACTGTTGTTTAATGGCGGCTATGCGACGAGCCATTCGCGAGGATCGATTTATAGAGTTTCGCAAGGCCTTTTATCTGCAACGTGAACAGAACATAAATTCGTAAAAAGTCCCAAAATTTTTTACTTAACCATCAACAGAACAATTACTGAACTTTTACCTTAACAGGAGAATCCCCAATGACTGGAATTGCCTATGCAGCGGGTGGCGCCCCGGCCGCCGGAGCGGCCGGCGGTCTTGCATCCTTTGTCCCTCTTATCCTTATCTTTGTCGTCTTTTATTTTCTGCTCATTCGACCGCAGCAGAAAAAGGCCAAGGAGCATCAAGCCTATCTGAATAATTTGAAAAAAGGTGAACGAGTCATCACCAACGGCGGTTTGTATGGTCGTGTTACCGGCCTGACCGATGCGGCCGTTACCCTGGAAATTGCCGATAACGTGACCGTTAAGGTAGCGCGAAGCGCCATCATGGGTCCTGCCGTTACCGGTGACAAAAAGGCCCCGGCCAAGGGCGGCGCTTGAGGAATAGGCGGTTGCTGATATTCTTCATCGTGCATGAAGATTGACACGGCCGGCAGACTGATGGTATCAGTCTGCCGGCCGTTTGTTCTTGTGTGCTTGGCTTCTTATTTGAACGGATTAAAGATCAGCACCGGGCAGGGTGCATTCTTGACCACCCGTTCGGCCGTAGAACCCATCAGGATTTTTTCCAGTCCCTTAACGCCGTGAGTGCCGATAATAATCATGTCGGCGTTCTGTTCCTGGGCGTATTTGATAATTTCTTCAGCGGCATCGCCGATAGCCACGTCCCCACCGACGCCATATTCCCGCTCTTTATACTCTTCCACCAGGGCATTTATCCGTTCTTTGGATTCTTTTTCCAGGTCCTTGGTCATGCCGATAAACGATGGATGGACCAGCATCATGTCATATCCCTGGAAATCGTTGATTGCGTGGAAAAACAGGACTTCGGCCCCAAGTTTGTCGGCAACCGACATCGCATAGTCAACGACCTTGTCAGTGGTACTGGAAAAATCAACCGGAACAACTACTTTTTTTATTTCAGCCATTGTACACCTCCTCAATAATTATAATCCATCCGGATAAGAATTCCGGATAATCTCCTCTTTGTAGAAAAGATTGGTCGGATTATGAAAAATGTCAATGACGGCAAACAGTTTTTCCGGTATTTATCCGAAAATAAGGTTACGCATGTTGTTGC
>DRLX01000206.1 GCA_011322715.1 Desulfobulbaceae bacterium | reverse complement strand
TCCATAAAGCCCATTTGCTCGGCCAGATGGATAAAGATATTGGGCGGTATGTTGCCGAGTTCCGGACTGTGCCAGCGAAGCAATACCTCGGCACCGACAAGGCGGCCATCGGTGATATCGACTTTCGGCTGGAAAAACAGGGTAAGTTCCCCGTTTTCCAGGGCATTACGCAGGTGGGTGATAATACGCATCTCTTTGTCTGAATCCCGGCACATTTCCCTGGAAAAAAAGCAGAAGTTATTCCGTCCTTTCTCCTTTGCCCGATACATGGCCATGTCTGCAAATTTTAAGAGTTCATTCGGGGAGACCCCGTCATCGGGAAAAATACTGACACCGATACTGATTGTTGAGTAAATTTCACGCCCACCGACCTGAAAAGGCTGCCGAAATTGTTGAATCAGTTTACGGGCCACCACTTCGGCCTGAACATTCTCCCGTATATCTTCAAGTAAAATAGTAAATTCATCCCCTCCTGTGCGGGCGGGAATATCGCTTTCCCTGAGAAGTTCCCGAATTCGGTCGGCAGTCTGTTGCAGAATTATATCACCGATATTATGGCCCAGGCTGTCATTGATGTTTTTAAAATTATCAAGGTCAATAAAGAGAAGGACAACTTTTGTCGAATTGCGCTGGGCCCGGGCAAAGGCCTGGGAAATACAGGATTGCATGGCATGTCGGTTACGCAATCCGGTCAGTTGATCAAAGTTTGCCTGATAAAGAAGTTTTTTCTCCCATTCATGGCGTTCAGTAATGTTCTGCACGGTGACGACGATAATGGGCGGCGAATCTTCCGTGGAGAGCTGTAATCTGGCTTCCACCGGATAGGTGCTTCCGTCTTTACGTCTGTTTTTCCCCTGCAGGAGGATAAATTCCTGACTGCCCTCATAGAGAGGGCCAACTTGCCGGAAAAATGAGGCATGGTCAAATCCGGTAAAAATATCAAGCAGGTTGATTGAGCTGAATTCTTCCTGCGAATAACCGAGATTTTCAATTGCCCCCCTGTTGACCTGCAGGCAGGCAAGAGAATCGGCATCAACAACGAAAATTTCATTTGAGGAGTCGTTGAGGATACGGACCAGGCGGTTACTGAGTTTCTGTTTTTCCTGCTCCAGTTTTTCCAGCAGGGCGGTATTTTCATAACGCAGACGCCTTGAAATAGTAAAATCAGCTATATATTTTTTGCTGGTTTTAAGAAAAAAAATCATCAGGATAATGAGGAAAATAGCGGTATCGCTGTATGATCGATCATCCGTCGAGATCGTCTGGTAAATTATCGGCAACAAGAGCGCGAGGGAATATATGCAAAAGGAAGCAAAATCGAGGAGCATAACCACCGCACCGGCGGTAATACCAAGCGGCAGGAAGATAGCGAGCAGTAAAAACGGCAGAGAATTCCAGGAAAAAAAGAAAACGTTCAGGCTGCCGAGCATAATGCCGGTGGCCAGAATGCCAAGACGGAATACGTTGAGGCGGAAAGAGAGGGAGAAATCTTTGGCCCGTTTTCGCGAGGATAAAAAAAACCAGCTCGCCACCCAACGCATGCCCAAAACCGCACAAAAAAGTATATACCACGCTAAAAGCCGATGCCATGGGAAATGCCTGGCGAGTATCAGTATGTAGACGGAACAGGTAATAAACAGGGTCAGGACTGCGGCTTTGGCCCGTCTGTACAGCAGGTTAATCCTGTCAATCTCTATCTTGAGATCTATATTGTCTTGCTTTTGGGTCATAGCCTGTTCATTCATGAAATGAAAAGCCTGTCAAATGGTGCTTTTCTAGCTGCGTCGATCAATATTCTTTCTTCGGTCGGCAGTAATAAGATTACCGGAGTTGTCTGTCAGAGGAAAGGTTGTCGCGCCTGAGGTGAAGCGGCGATCCTGCTTGGTGCGCAGGAGAAACTTTTTTTCCTGTTGCTGCATTTTGGCCTGTTGGGCCTTGACTATTCGATCCATCATGCGAAGATCTTTGCTCTTCAGGCGCAGAGCGGCATCAACCCACATCCGAACGATATCTTCAAGCTCCTGGTAGGTAATAGGGTGGTATCTTTGTCGGGCCTGAAGCATGGCCCGATAGCCGTTGCCCGATTGACTCAACTGTCTGAGGATCCGTTCCACATTTTTTCGACCATTTTTCGAGCCTATAAGATGGGTAACAATCCCCATATCGTGCAGTTCTCCCGCACTGTAAATGGCGCCGCTGCCGATAATTTTTTCGGCTGTTCTGGTTCCGGACATCCTGGCCAGCAAACTGTAGGCCCCCATGCCGGGAAAGAGATTAAAACGGATTTCCGGCAATCCCATTTCAGCTTCTTCCGTGGCGATTAGAATATTACTGGAAAGCGCTGTTTCAAAACCGCCTCCCAGGGCAGTGCCTTCAACCAGTGCAATAGTGGTTACTGGAAGATCCATGCTGACGGCATTAAGATAAACCGTGTCTATGCATTGTATTGCATATTCGAGAAGTTGTACTTTGTTTTTTTCTTTGATCAGTTTGATAAACAGGGCCAAATCACCGCCAAGATTGTAAATGCCCGGTATTTGTGAGCAAAAAAGTACGTAACGAATGGGATAGCCGGCATTGCTTTTCCGGGCATGAAAGAAATCAATAATATTTTGCTGGAAAGAGCGGATATCCCGCAACATAGCTGAAGAGAAGCAGGGGCGTGGCACTGGATTGAAATAACACCATACGGCCTTGTGTGGTTCGTCGTATCGAACGGCGATTTCCCGGTATTCGGCAAATATCTTATAAAATTCAGGCGTCATGTTTTTTCTTGTATTTCCGTCATCGAGAGGCGGTGAGTAATGCATTTTTTTGCCCATCAAGAAACATCCGTTGAATCATTGCTTCCGGGATTATGTGAGCAAAAGGGAAAAACATGGTTTTTGGGTCGCTCTTTCTGATCGGCGTCTCAAAAACGAAGAAGCTACTGTAAAATATCACAAGCAATGGTCTAACTGAAAGAAAAAAAACAGATTTTTTGCCTGTGAGGTAATGGAAACTAAGGACAAAAAAGTATGATAGTGTATACGTATCTTCGTAATACGTTAATATTCGGCTCTTTTGCCGGCGGTCAAGGCGATAAAAGGAGATCGATTTAATGAAAAGAATATTTTAATTGGTAATGATTCCTTCTAATTGCAAAGGAATGTATAATATGAGAGCCTCTCAGATCGGCGGGGCAATGGTGACAATGATGCGCATATCGCTGTCGGCACGCACGCCATGGGGCTCCCTGATATCCGAGATCAGCATATCTCCGGTTTTTGCCGGGATAATGGCCTCATTGTCGCCTAAAAAAGCACCTTCTCCCTCAATGACAAGGATGCTCAGCTGGCCGTCCAGGTCATGGGAGTGAATGGGAAAGATATGACCGGCTTTGAGATTGAAGTTGAGAATCTTAAAATGTTCGGAGTCGTGAAGCACAATACTCTTCATTCCCAACGGGCTGAATTCCCGGCTGTCGGCAAGGTCCAGTTTTTTCATCATGGTACTTTCTCCTTTGTTATGCTGCTCTTGGGAGCAACAGGATTGGTCGGTTTTTCGTTGTTTTTTTCCGGCTGGAGATAAATATCTCTTTTTGGATAGGGAATTTCTATGTTTCGCTCCTGAAAGGCACTGTGAATCATTTTCAGCAGGTTGTGTGTTTCCCGGCCGCGATGACGGGGATCCTGCACCCAGACCAGCAGTTGAAAATTTATGGCCGAGTCGCCGAAATTTCGCACCCGTACCCGAGGCAACGGTTTTTCGGCCAGGGCATGGTTTTGTTCCGCCACCCCAAGCAGGGTTTTTTCAACCAGCCGCAGGTCGCTGCCATAGGCGACTCCCACATCGAGTCGTATTCTGTAGCGGGGCTCCGGCGCGGACTGGTTGATGATTTTGGTGGTGGACATGATGGAGTTGGGGATTGTGATCAGGATATCATCTCTGGTTTTGATCTTGGTCGACCGGATGCCTACTTCCACCACTTCACCCCGTTCGCCACTGTCTAAAATAATATAATCACCAACTTTGTACGCGGCATCGACAAATAAGGCAATGCCACCGAAAAAGTTGGCCAGGGTATCCTTAGCGGCAAGCGCTATGGCGATGCCGATGATACCGGCGGAGGCAAAAAGCGGGGTAAGATTGACCTTCCAGATGACCAACCCCCAGAGAATGCCGGTAAAGAGCAGTACAATCCGGGAGATGTTTTTGATCATGTAAAAATGGGTTTTGTCCATCTTGTCCAGCACCCACCCCATGTTGGTTTCATCCATGGCCGTGATTTCTCTGATGAGGGAAATCCACCAGATCATTAGAATCAGGGTTTTGACAATATTGGGCAGGATAAGGTCCCAAGGGGACGGTGGCAGCGGATTAAGGCGGATGGCATG
>DRLX01000205.1 GCA_011322715.1 Desulfobulbaceae bacterium | reverse complement strand
TTGCCTGTCGATTTTGCTTGACATTGACCGGCTTACAAATTAAATGTTTCAGTCGGTTGTAAATGAGTGATTGTTCATTTTTTCATTGGCCGGGAAATAATTTAAAAAGGCTAAGGATAACAAATAGTTACTCTTTTTAGCTGACGGTCGGTGAGTCGGTTGCTTACGATGTCGTACTTGTAAGTTTACAGGGTGGCTGACCGTGCTGCAGAAGCTGAGGTTAATTGGTGCCGCATGAGCGGTGTCATAAAGGAAAATCCAAGTGAGGAGGTAGTTTAATGCCAAGTTACGTAGATCCTTCAAAATGTGATGGTTGTAAGGGCGGTGACAAGACGGCCTGCATGTACATCTGTCCGAACGATCTGATGGTTCTCAACGTTGAGGAGATGAGAGCTTACAATCAGGAACCGGATGCATGCTGGGAGTGTTACTCCTGCGTGAAGATCTGTCCCCAGGGTGCGATTTTTGTGCGTGGTTATGATGACTTTGTGCCGTTGGGTGGTCAGGTGCATCCCATGCGTTCTTCTGATTCCATTATGTGGACTGTTAAGTTCCGCAATGGAAACGTAAAGCGCTTCAAGTTTCCGATTCGGACAACTGCTGAAGGTGCTGCCAATGAGTATGCCGGTGAGAAGGGTGCAAACCTGGACGACGAGTGCCTGCTTCTCGAGAGTGATCTGCCTAGTCCCACTAAATTGGCCTAATGGTCTATGGTTGAGTGATTGAGCAGGAAAATCTATTCTAAAAAACTATATTAGGAGATAGAAATATGGCATTACCGAATAAGCCGAGAGGTGAAATTGCTGCCGTTGTCGATCCGGAAGTTGTTGAGCACAGCTGTGATGTGCTGATCGTTGGTGGTGGTATGGCTGCTTGCGGCACCGCATTTGAGATTAAAAAATGGGCTGACGACAGTCTGAAAATTATTCTGGTTGACAAGGCTTCTATGGAGCGTTCCGGCGCTGTTGCTCAGGGCCTTTCCGCTATTAACACCTACATTGGCGAGAACGCCATTGAAGACTACGTCAAGATGGTTCGTAACGACCTGATGGGCGTTGTTCGTGAAGACCTTATTTATGACCTTGGTCGCCACGTTGATGAGTCCGTTAAGCTGTTTGAAGAGTGGGGCCTGCCGGTATGGAAAAAAGATGCCGACGGTAACAATCTGGACGGCGCCAAGCCTGCTCCGACCCTGCGCGAAGGCGGCACCCCGGTACGCACCGGTAAGTGGCAGATCATGATCAACGGCGAGTCTTATAAGTGCATCGTTGCCGAGCCTGCCAAAAAGGCTCTGGGCGAAGAGAACTGTATGGAGCGTATCTTTATCGTTAAGATGCTGCTTGACAAAAACCTGGACAACACCATTGCCGGTGCTGTCGGTTTCTCGGTTCGTGAAAACAAAGTTCATATCTTTACCTGCAAGGCGGCTCTGGTTGCCTGTGGCGGCGCAGTTAATATCTTCCGTCCCCGGTCCACCGGTGAAGGTAAAGGCCGTGCCTGGTATCCGGTATGGAATGCCGGTTCCACCTACACCATGTGTGCCCAGGTTGGTGCTACGCTGACCATGATGGAAAATCGTTTCACCCCTGCCCGTTTTAAAGACGGTTACGGTCCTGTCGGTGCATGGTTCCTGCTGTTCAAGGCTAAAGTACAGAATGGTCTGGGCGAGTTCTATGCCGGATCCGATGCCGCCAAAGAAGAGCTTAAGAACTATATGCCTTATGGCGCTTCCGCTGTTACCCCCACCTGTCTGCGTAACCATCTGATGGTTAATGAGTTTAAAGAAGGACGTGGCCCGATTTACATGGCTACCGATGTCGCTCTGAATGCCTTCCTTGAAGAAAAACGTGCAGCAGGCATGGATGAGAAGGAAGTTAAAAAATTCTGGAAACATCTTGAGTCAGAAGCTTGGGAAGATTTTCTTGATATGTCGGTTGGTCAGGCCGGTCTGTGGGCTGGTGCCAATATCGAGCCTGAAAAAACAGGTTCTGAAATTATGCCGACTGAACCCTACATGCTGGGATCCCATTCAGGTTGTTGTGGTATCTGGACTTCCGGACCTGATGAAGACTGGGTTCCGACCGTTGATGGTACCCGTGCTCATCAGTATAAATGGGGCTACAACCGTATGACGACGGTTGACGGTCTGTTCACCGCCGGTGACGGCGTTGGCGCATCCGGTCATAAGTTCTCCTCCGGTTCCCATGCCGAGGGTCGTATTGTTGCCAAGCAGATGGTCAAGTACTGTCGTGATAAATCTCATACCCCTGAAATCGCTCAATCCGCACAGGAACTGGCTGATGAGATTTATGCACCCGTTAAGCTGTACCACGAGCATGTCGGCGCAACAACCCATCAGGACGTTAACCCCAATTACGTTAAACCTGCAGGTTTGATGATGCGTCTGATGAAGGCCACCGATGAGTATGGTGGAGGTGTTGCAACCTATTACATGACCTCCGGTAAACTGCTTGGAATCTGCATGGATCTGCTCCAGCTGCTCCGTGAAGATGCCGAGAAAATGGCTGCTGGCGATCTGCATGAGCTCCTCCGTGCTTGGGAGAACTATCACCGTATCTGGTGTGTTGAGGCTCATATTCGCCACATCCAGTTCCGAGAAGAATCCCGCTATCCGGGCTTCTACTATCGTTCCGACTTCCCGACTTGTGACGATGAGAACTGGAAGTGTTTCGTCAACTCCACCTATGATCCGAAAGCAGGTGAGTGGAAGTGTGAGAAGGTTGAATGTATCAACATCATCGAGACCGACCCCTGGCTGTAAAATGACAGGGATCATCTTTTGATGATTGTCAATGGAATCTCCAGGCCCCTTTGTGGGGCCTGGAGATTTTTTCTATAAACTGTTCAGGTTTTTGTTTGAGTTGACGTGGAAAAATGCTATGTTTGCGCGTCAATTGAACCAGAAATCAACCTTTTCATCAATACCAGCAGTAATGGAGGTTAGGCATGAGTGACACTGCAGGAAATGGTGCGGTACTGGTTGTGGGTGGTGGTATCAGTGGTCTAACCGCTGCTTTGGAAGCAGCGGAAGTCGGCAATGATGTTTTTCTGATCGACAAAAATCCGTATTTCGGTGGCCGCGTTGCCCAGCTCAACCAGTATTTCCCAAAACTTTGTCCCCCGACATGTGGCTTGGAAATTAACTTCAAGAGAATTAAAGACAATCGCAAAATCCGACCCTACACCATGACGACCGTGAAGTCGGTTTCAGGTGGTCCCGGCAATTTTGAGGTTACCCTTGAAACTGCTCCCCGCTACGTCAATTCCAATTGTACGGCATGCGGAGACTGTGAAGCCGCCTGTACCGATGAAATCGACAATCCATTCAATTTTAATATGGATAAGTGCAAGGCTATTCGATTGCCGCACGAGATGGCCTTTCCCCGTCGTTTCGTTCTCGACAAAGAAGCCTGTTCCGATGAGTGTCTTTCCGCCATTAAAAGCGCCTGTAAGTATGACGCAATAGAAACGGAAATGCAGGCCAAGACCTTTACGATCAATGTTGCTTCAATTATTTGGTCTACCGGCTGGAATCCTTATGATTATAAGAAACTTGATAACCTTAAACCAGAGTCGTCATCGGCTATCATTACCAATATGATGATGGAGCGTATGGCTTCGGACAATGGTCCGACAGGTGGAAAGATTCTCCGTCCCGGTGATGACAAAGAACCGGAATCATTTGCCTTTGTTCAGTGTGCCGGGTCCCGCGATGAAAATCATCTTGCGCATTGTTCCTATATTTGCTGCATGGCGACTTTCAAACAGATCACCTATATCCGTGAGCGCTATCCGGAAGCAAAGATTTATGTCTTTTACATTGACCTGAGAACACCGGGCAAGTATGAGCATTTCCGCGAAAAATTGATGAATGATGAGAATACCGAATTTATCAAGGGCAAGGTTGCAGATATTATTGCCGAGGAAGACGGCGGCGTGACTCTTGTGGCTGAGAATGCCCTGACCGGGAATAAAATTCAGCAGAAAGTTGACATGTGCATACTGGCTACCGGTATGCAGCCGGCTCTTGGTGAAGCCGGTAAGGCCCTTGGCGTAAATATGGATGGAAACGGCTTTGTTGTTTCCGAGCCTGAAAACGGTATGATTGGCGCCGGTTGCGCAAAATCTGCCGTTGATGTGTATACCAGTGGCCAATCATCTACAGCTGCTGCCCTTAAAGCAATTCAGATTGGACGGTAGGAGGAGAGTCAATGGATAAAGTATATGGTGCATATCTCTGTACTGGTTGTGGCATTGGCGACGTCCTGGATGTTGATGGGTTAAAATCAGCAGCCTCTGAGGCCGGTGCTGAAATGCAGGATCATTCCTGCCTTTGCGGCGCTGAAGGGCGTGCCCTGATTAAAAAAGATATAGCGGATAACGGAGTTAATTCGGTCATTGTCTGTGCCTGCTCCCCGAGGGTTATGCAGGAAGAATTCAGCTTTGGTGAAGGTATAATGACCGTTCGCGGCAATCTGCGTGAACAAGTTGCCTGGACCGCCGACACCGAACGTGAAGAAGAAGGTGTTGATGAGTTTCTGCAGGAGTTGGGTGAAGATTATGTTCGTATGGCCGTTACCCGGGCGCAGAAAAGTGAACTGCCTGAACCCTACAAACTGGAAACCATTAATAAAAATATTCTTGTAATGGGTGGTGGTATAGCAGGAATTACCGCAGCCCTTGAGGCCAGTAAAGCAGGATACAAGGCGACTATTGTTGAGAAAGAAGCCGCTATAGGCGGTAAGGCTCTTGGCTGGCGGAAAATGTTTCCGACCAAATACCCCTATTCCGATCTGGAAGAACCAAATATCGAGCAGATGATTGCCGATGTTGAGGCGGATGCGAATATTACCGTCAAAACAGGCAGTGAAGTTGCCCGAATTGGTGGCGCTCCCGGTGAGTTTAATGTGACGATCAAAGCCGCAGGTACGAAAACCGAATGGGACGCTCCGGCGAAGGTTGGCGTTGATGAGCAGGATCTCATTGAGAAAGGAGAGATGGAAGATCCAAATGCCGGTTTAAAACCATACACTGAACTTAATCCTGATGGAGAAATGTTCGGTGCGGTTGTTCTCGCTACCGGATGGCGTCCAGCCGATGTCTCTGAATTTGAGCATCTTGGATATGGTAAATTGAAAAACGTCGTCACCAATGCTGAATTTGAAAAACTTGCCAAGGAAGGTAAGGTTCCGGCAAAGGTTGCCTTTGTGCAAAGTCCCGGTGCCAAAGATGATGACAAAGACTTTCCCTACTGCAACTCGGT
>DRLX01000204.1 GCA_011322715.1 Desulfobulbaceae bacterium | reverse complement strand
ATCACATCCTGTAGAAGTCATTGCAGGCGCATTTTTTGTTTCAGGAAGTGTATTGGCTGGCTGTAGGCCTTGCTATTTCTTCCAGATAGCCCCTGAATCCCACGCGTTTTTTGTGCGCTGAAACTTGGATTGACTGTTTTTCGGGGCAGAAGGAGCGGATCGGCCTCGTCTTGACGGAGGAGGAGGTGGAAAAGGCTTTTCACCGGCCTTTGTCCAGAAAGATTTATCAACTTCGCTCAGGGCTATGGCGACCTCTCGATACGCTTTTTCCCAGAGATAGTATAATCCGCCCTGTTTTGGACCTGTGGTCATGTTTGCGTAGTGCTCCTCAACGAGGGGCCTGAAAGCCGTTCCCCTTCCCCCTTTATACTTTGTTTTGATGTCAATTTCCCATTGCCTCATCTCGGGACTGTTTCGGCGTGCCCGCGTCACCGCCGTAGCCCAATTCCCCCGGCTGGAGAGGAAGTCCTCACCATCGGCCCAGAGTGCACCTCCGTAATCGACAACCTCAATGCCCTTGAGGTTTACTAACATCATTTGAAGATGCTCCAGGACGTTCACCAGGTGACTATTTGTCGGCTGATAGTGTCCGCTGTCGTTTCTGAGACCCTGCACCCACCCATCTTTAACCAGTATTGATCCGGAACAGAGAACAGGCAGTCCGGCCAAGTGTGATGAATGGTATTTCGGAATTACTCCCGAGCCAGAACTGCTTTCCTTCAGCTGTCCAAAGTGGGGCGCCATGTACAAATCTCTGCTCATGCTCATGACGAAGCAGGCCCAATTGGTCCTGAGGAACTTATTACCCTTGTCAACACCTTGTGTTTGGTCGTGGATTATGTCAGAATTCGCAGGTTTGATCTTCACATCTTTGTTTTTCATATAGTCCCGCCATGGGAGTTGATAGACTCGACCGGCTTTGAAGCGCAGTTTGAACTTTTCCAGCTCAGCGCGCTTCACAAAGTAATGAAAATTGCTGGCGTCGAGCCGTTTTCCATGCTCACTCAAACTTCTGCCAAAGTAGAGTTCCAGGGCATTCGGCAGTGCCTGTACTCCACAGTCGAAGGCAAAGGCCAGTTTTTTGACAACGCAACGGAAAAGGGCACGGATGGCCGGCTCTCTCTTCGCATTCATGGTCGTCATATTGTTCGCCTGCTTGAAATTTCTGAGCCAGTAATTGCTCGCAAAATAGAGTTCGCACTGTATGTACAGAGTCTCCCCGGCGTCCTTGGTTTTGGAAAACGCAGCAAGGAGGTTGTCAATCCGGGCAAGAACCGGATCATTTATCCGCCGGGCAAGGGAAACGGAACTGTCTTTTTTCCACTCCGCAACAGAAGGGATTTTATTGTAAGGTGTTGTTCTCATCAGTTGTTCCTCTATTGTCTTTCATGATTCATGCATGGAATTCTAGCAGTGAGTGCAATACCATTTCCAGCTCATCAGCTAATGAGCAGTTGGCCTCTCGATATCAGCGATATGTCTCTGGGCCTCTTCAACCGGAGGCGGGCTCGTGGTCAGGCCGATGGCCATGCGCGCGCAGGCCGTGTCCAGGACGCTGACTGCCTTATCGGGGGAGCTGCCTGCCAGAGATGTACCGGTGGGACAGGGAAACCGTGTCCGCGAGGGCCTCGTCGGTGATCATGACACTGTGGTGTTTTTCCAGGAACGGAGCAATCGCTCGCATCATGACCAAAGCTTTTTAATGGAAATAATAGTTATTTTAACAGCTTAAATCCAGCAGATCAAGAGCAAATTGCAGAAATTAAAAGAAACCCCAGGGTTGTTTTCACCAATAGGGATTTGGATAAAAATGGTACACTGGATCGGATTTACAATGATGGTGTTAGCAGCGATGAGTGCAAAAAGTCAACCTACGCCAGCATGATTGTACAGCTTGATAAATATTGGGGAAAACTCTTTGCTGACCCCTTACAAATTGCAAACACAGATGGAACCATGTATATTCAACCACAAAGGACGAACAATATTTTGGAGCGTTTTTTTTCGTGGCGTAAAACGGCGGGGCCGGAAGAAAAGCGGTATGTCTTCTTTGAGTAAAATGCTAAAAGCGGCACTGGCAGATACACCCTTGGTTCAGAACCTAAAAAAGGATGAGTATATGAATATTATTCTAAACGGATGTTCAAATTTAGAGGAAAGATTTGCTCAAATCGATACTTGCTTGGTACGTCAAGAAATGGCGGATGCTGCCCACTATTAAGAAAATAATAAGGGACATTGATCTGACTGCGAAAATATCGGTGTTGTTTTGTATGTCACTTGCAAAATGAACGCCAACCGCCATTTGCGGTCATAGCTTTTTGCAAAACCTCATAACCGTCTGATATCTCGTTATTTATAGTTTCCGAGAGAATATTGTTGCTTTTTGAAAATTATTTTGTATTTGTTGTCTATAGTCGTTGAGGGGGAGCAGTGTTGTTGTGTTGATCGACGCATCAATTTTCGAGGATCACATCCTGTAGAAGTCATTGCAGGCGCATTTTTTGTTTCAGGAAGTGTATTGGCTGTACTCTTTCCCTCACTCGGCCTCTCGCCGAAGAAGCGATT
>DRLX01000203.1 GCA_011322715.1 Desulfobulbaceae bacterium | reverse complement strand
CGTTTTTATGGGGGAACCGTTTTTTGATCAGCTCACCATCGGCGAATCGTGGTCCGGTCATGTCGCGCTGCCACTGTTTGGCAATGTTGACGTTCATAAAGTCAAATTCACCCGCCTTAAACGCCTCAACACTAATAATCTGGTCTTTAAAATATTTAATGGTAATAGTGTCGAAATTAAACATACCCCGGCGTACCGGCAGATCTTTGGCCCAGTAGTTTTTATTGCGGACATAGGTGATGGATTTACCGGGATGCACTTCTTTTATCGTATAGGGCCCGGAGCCGACCGGCGGCAGCATGACCTTTTGTGAATCTGAGGGATCAAAGCCGTTTTTTTCATAAAATGCTTTGTTGAGGACCGGTAACTGTGCGGCAATGAGGTGCAGTTCCCGGTTAGGTCGCACAAAATAAAACCGTATCCGGTGTTTGTCTAAAATTTCCGCGCTGGAGATATCCTGAAGATAGATTTGATAAAAGGGATGGGCCTGTTTTGATTTGAGTATATCCAGGGAATATTTGACGTCCTGAACGGTCACCGGTGTACCGTCGGAAAATTTTGCCCGCGTATCAATGGTAAAGGTGACGGATTTTCTGTCCTTTGCCAGGCTGATGTCGCGCGCAATCAGACCATACTCGGCAAAGGGTTCGTCAAGACTCGGCACGGCAAGGGTTTCAAAAACAAAGGTGTCCAGACCAAAGGGTGGCGTCCCTTTAAGGGTGAAGGGATTCATCTTGTCAAAACCACCGAGATCGTGCAATACCAGACGACCGCCCTTAACGGCCTTGGGGGAGGTATAAGAAAACTGCGTGAAGGTCGGCGGGTATTTCAGGTTGCCGTCAATGGATACGCCATGGGCGGCAAGGAGTTGAGCAGGAGCAAGCAACAGCAGGGAAAAAAGAAAAAATATATAATATTGCATGGGCGTATATTTAAGGGTAAAAGAACGATAATAAAAATCATGGATTCGGGGTTAGCATACTCGAAAACCTTTGTCATGGAAAATTTTCTTTGTTCCTGAACAATTGCCGTCCAGACGGCGGAAAATCCGTCGAAAAGACCGAAAAAGATACCCATTGTTCACGTGGGATCAACAAAACCGGCAGGACATAAAAATTGACGGATAACGGCTCCGGGTGTAGTCTCTGCACCCCTTATGCCGGCAAAAAATATCGAATTTGAACCCCTGGTCTCTATGCAGGGACATTCTATGGAGGATATCATGGGCCAGACCATTGCTGAAAAAATATTTGCCGCCCATCTGCGCGATTCGCCGACACCTGACAACATGGTGCTGGGAATAGATGTGGTCATGTGTCACGAAATCACCACCCCCATCGCCATTGTCGACCTGATGGACAAAGGGATGGACCGGGTATTTAATCCCGACAGGATTAAAGCGGTCATTGATCATGTGACGCCGCCCAAAGATTCCAAAACCGCGACCCAGGCGAAAATCATGCGCGACTGGGCCAGGCGGCACGGCATCAAGGATTTTTTTGATATCGGCAGAAACGGCGTCTGTCATGCCCTGTTCCCGGAAAAAGGATTTATCCGCCCCGGCTACACGGTGATCATGGGCGATTCCCATACCTGTACCCACGGCGCATTCGGTGCCTTTGCCGCCGGTATCGGGACCACCGACCTTGAGGTAGGAATCCTGAAAGGGGTCTGTGCATTCAGAAAGCCGCGTTCCATGAAGATCGAGGTGGTTGGGGAAATGCAGAAAGGCGTGAGTGCCAAGGATATAATTCTTCATATCATCAAACAACTGACGGTAAACGGGGCCACTGATCTGATCATGGAATTCACCGGTCCGGTGATAGCGTCCATGGATATGGCATCCAGGATGACCCTGTGCAATATGTCGGTTGAGGCCGGCGCCACCTCCGGTATCTGTATGCCCGACCGGGTGACGGCCCAATACCTCTGGCCGTTTATTCAACAGGAGTATGCATCAATTGAAGCTGCGGTCGAGGATTTCGCAAAATGGTGTTCGGATGACGATGCCGTCTATGAAAAGACGCTTGATATTGATGTCACCACATTATCTCCCCAGGTGACCTATGATTACAAACCCGACCAGGTCAAGGACATTACGGAAATGGCCGGTACGCCGGTTGACCAGGTGTATATAGGGTCCTGCACCAATGGTCGTATTGAAGATATCAGAGCTGCTGCCGCTATCCTCAAGGGAAGGACCATTGCCGACAGTGTACGGGGTATTCTCACTCCGGCCACGCCTGCAATATATTCACAGGCCCTTGATGAGGGATTGATTAAAATATTCATGGACAGTGGTTTTTGTGTTCTCAATCCCACCTGTGGTGCCTGTCTCGGCATGAGTAGTGGTGTTCTGGCCGAAGGCGAGGTCTGCGCCTCAACCACCAACCGAAATTTTAACGGCCGTATGGGCAAGGGAGGCATGGTCCACCTGATGAGCCCGGTAAGTGCGGCAGCGGCGGCCGTGACCGGTGAAATTACCGATCCCCGCAGCTTTCTCGACAAATAGAGAACACCTGAGCAAGGAGATAATGATGAAAAAGTTCGGCGGAATAGCCACCTTCATAGACAGAGATGATATCAACACCGATGAAATTATCCCTGCCAAATATCTAACTGAAATTACCAAGCAGGCATTGAAACCACACCTGCTTGAGGATCTCCGTCTGGAAGATGGGAGTTTTGATCCCCGGTCCGAGGAGATAAAAAAAGCATCGGTCCTGGTGACCAGGTCCAATTTCGGCTGTGGATCATCCCGGGAGCATGCCGTCTGGGCCCTTGAGGTAAATAATATCACCGTGGTCATTGCCTCCAGCTTTGCCCGCATTTTCAGACAGAATATGTTTAACTGCGGAATTCTGGCCGTGGAGTTGTCGGATGCGGAGTTGGACCGGTTGTTTGGCCTTGCGCCCGAGGTGCAAATCAACGTTGACCTGGAACGGGAAGAGTTGATTGCAACCGATGCCCGCGACAGTAAAATCGAGTGTTCATTTTCACTCAATCCCTTTGATCGAGAGCTGGTCGCCGCCGGCGGCTGGCTGGCGTATGCCGACCAGAAGTATTGACCAAATCTGTTATTGATTACTGCTTATGGATATTGCCCGGGAAACGGTATCGTTGCCGTTTCCCGGTTTTTTCCTGCCCCCCTTCCCTCTCGTTCCACCGCTCTGCGGTGAACGTCTTTTCCGGGCGCTCAGCGCCCTGATGCCGGCCTGCTGTTAATCCATGAATACATCAAGATATTCCCGGCATGTTTTTTTTGCATTGTACCAGCGCCAACGGTCAGGTGTATCTACATATATATGTGTGCTGCAGATACTCTGGCGCAGAGCGCCGTTCGTTGTTCGGTGACACCGCAGAGCTGTGTCACCAGAAGTGTATGCCTCTCCTTACAGGCCGACCTCGGCCAGTTGTTTCACAAGTTTTTTCTGTTCCCTGGTAAGTTTTTTGGGAATTTGAACACCGATCTTGACGAAAATATCTCCCCGTTTGCCATGGGGACCGGTCGGCAGGCCGTATCCCTTCAGCCGCAGTTTTGATTCCTGCTGTACCCCGGCCGGTACTTTCACTTTAAATGTCTTTCCCTCAAGGGTCTGCACCTCAATCTTGGTTCCCAGGCATGCCCGGCTGAAGGGAATGCGTTTTTCCATGATCAGGTTACTTCCTTCCCGGGTAAAGACCGGATGCGGGGCAATATTGACCTTCAGATAAAGAT
>DRLX01000202.1 GCA_011322715.1 Desulfobulbaceae bacterium | reverse complement strand
GGAAGAGGGTATGCGTCTGGTAACCCGCTATGCCTTTGATCTGATCATTACGGATATGATCATGCCGGTGAAAGACGGGCTGAAATTTATCATGGAGCTCGTCCGGGATTATCCTGATATGCGTATTCTGGCAATTTCGGGAGGTGGGGCCATTAAAGCTGAACGGTACCTAACCATGGCCGGCTATCTTGGAGATATCGCCACCCTGGAAAAACCGTTTAAGCGAGAGGCAATATTAGAGCTGGTGGAAAAACAGCTTGAGCAAGTATGCTGATGATGCTGCGGAAAAAACTGGAGAGGCTTCTCAGTGTGTTCTTTGGTTTTCAGGAGTTATCTATATATTTATTTAAGAGTACCTTGAAAAAATAGATATTTTGCAAGGTAGCCAAAACATTTATTGTCTCACCTGAGGGACGACAAAAGGCCGTCGGAAATATTTTTTCCGGCGGCCTTTTGTCGTCTTGATCTGCTGTATTGCGGGTTAATCGGCCCTGGCCAATCGAGTCGGTTTGTCGCCGCCATGGAGCCGGGCAATCTGTCTCTTACGAAGAAAACCATACTCAACAAGGTTTTTAATGTCCGACCACATTGTTTCGCTGCCCATTATGGCGACGATAATAGAGCCCTCTTTTCGGGAAAATTTTCCGACATAGGTCTGGCGTGCTGCCAGGGTATATCCCGTTTTTCCGCCTTTGGCCCCTTTGACCCTCCACAGGGCTCTATTATGGTTCCGTAAAGTCCGGCCGAAAGAAGTTGTGATTTTGACCTGCCGCATACGCCTGGCAAATTCGTCGTTTCTCATGGCATGGCGAAAAATTGTCGCCAGGTCTCTGGCCGTTGAATGCTGTCCTTTTGCCGTCAGTCCGGTGGCCGTTCGACAAATCGTTTTGGTCGCCCCCCAGAGTTTTGCCCGCAGGGTCATCATGTGGGCAAAATCCTGTTCACTGCCGGCGATTTTTTCCGCCAGGGCAACACTGGCATCATTGGCGGAGGCCAACAGGACGGCATTGATCAGGTCATCGGCTTTATACTGTTTTTTGATGTCGAGATAAATTTTTGATCTGGGCATGCAGGCGGCATGGTGACTGACACGCACCTTGTCCTCGTTTTTCAGTGCTTTGATGGCGATCATCCCGGTGAGTACTTTAATGGTCGAGGCGGGTTGTCTTGGACTGTCGGGCGCTCGTGCAAACAAAGTGTCGCCTGTTTCCGCGTCCATGATCATGATACTTCTTGAGCTGATCCACTTTCCTATTTTCGGCAACCGAAGCGCAGGACGTCGTCCGGGATGTCCTGCAGAGGCCACCCGTTTTTTGACCACGGAGATATTGCCGTATTCTCCCAGATCAATCCAGCCGCTTTCCACCACATAATCCACAGGTGCCATTTCCCGTCGTTGTCCGGGTAGGTGTTTGGCCGTGAGGTCAAGGATGGGTATTTGTGCTGCGAGGACACTGGAAGCACAGAGGAGGAGAATAGTGAGAATAGTGAACGTCAGTCGTTGCAGCCGAGATTTCATGAAAAAATGGTAGTAAAGGGGATGAACCAGCATGGCCGGGCCGGATTATACCGTCACGGCCACAACCGGATAAGCGTAAACTTATACCATGAAAATAGCTGAAAACAGCATGACTGCACCGGCTATTTTCATATAAAAAGGCGTTTCTTCTTCTATTTGTAAAGTGTGTTTCCAGGCTTTGTCAAGGTTTTTGCCATGCTTTAATGGTATTTTTCTGAAAAAAAACATGTGAAATTGTCATATTACGAAAAAACAATCCAGTCGATTTCCAGTGTATTAGGCTTTGACTTTACCTCCTGAACCGGTATACTTTTATAAGTGGCTTTTCCTTGGGGGAAGACGCTGTTCCGTCAGACACCGGTTGATCTTCAGAGAAAGAAAACAAAAAAATAAAATGGCCGATTTGCAGTTACCTGTTCTTCAAAAGAGCGTAAATACCTTAAATCAGCTTATTGACGAGAGCTGCCGCAGATATGGGGATTTACCTGCCGTCGGCATGGCTCTTGAAGACCCGCTTACCTATAATTCCTTTCACGAGCGGGTCCTTCTGACAGCGGTTCTTCTGCAGGACGGCGGTGTCACCAAAGGCGATCGGGTCGGCCTGTTAGGTGAAAATTCACACAATTGGGTGATCGCCTATATGGCGATCGTTCGATTGGGCGGAGTGGCTGTTCCTGTGCTTCCCGATCTTCCTGAGGCCGATGTTCATCACATTCTGACGGAGATGGCATGTGAGGTTGTTTTTGTCACCCAGCGTCAGATAGAAAAAATTTATGATATAAAAAAAGATCTCCAGACGGTTATTACCCTGGATGATTATATCGACGATACGGGTGTGCTGCAGGTACAACCCTTCTTCGATTTCCTTGCAACGGCCCGCTCCCGTTTTGTCGATGGGACGTGTGCGGATGCCTTTACCTTTCCCGAGGTGGATGCTCAAGATCCGGCTTCTATCCTGTACACTTCGGGTACATCGGGTTTTTCCAAGGCGGTCATGCTCAGTCATGCCAATCTTTGCGCCAATGCGAATTCGGCAACCGCAATTATTTCACTCGAACCCGGGATGGTTTTTTTATCGGTTCTGCCGATTGCCCATACCTACGAGTTTACCGTCGGCTTTCTCCTGCCGATCAGCAGGGGATGCCGGGTTGTCTATGCAGGAAAAACGCCGACTCCTGCGGTTTTGCAGAAAATATGCGCCAGGGAACGGCCGCACGGCATGCTGATAGTTCCCCTTATTATGGAAAAAATTTACAAAAAACGCATTCTGCCGGCTATAGAAAACAGTGCCTTCCTCACCCTGCTGTGCCGTTGTGCAATGGGCCGGAAGTTTGTTTGTCGTAAGATAGGAAAAAAACTGGAAACATTCTTCGGT
>DRLX01000201.1 GCA_011322715.1 Desulfobulbaceae bacterium | reverse complement strand
GACTTCCGGGCTCTACACTTATCTTCCCCTGGGTCTGATGGCCCTGCAGAAAGGAGCCGCCATAGTTCGTGAAGAGATGAACCGGGCCGGCGCCCAGGAGTTGCTCATGCCCATGGTCCAGCCTGCGGACCTCTGGGAGGAGTCCGGGCGCTGGCAAAAATATGGGCCTGAACTCTTGCGTTTCAAGGACCGTCATGGACGCGACTATTGCCTTGGCCCGACCCATGAAGAGGTGATTACCGACATTGCCCGCCGGGAATTGCAGTCCTATCGTCAGTTGCCTATCAATCTGTACCAGGTGCAAACCAAGTTCCGGGACGAGATACGGCCCCGGTTCGGTTTGATGCGCGGGCGGGAATTCGTCATGAAGGACGCCTATTCCTTTGATATAGATGATCAAGGGGCTTCAGTAAGTTACGAGAAAATGAAAGAGGCCTACCATCGGATCTTTACCCGTTGCGGTCTCTCGTTTCGTGCCGTGGAAGCGGATACCGGTTCCATCGGCGGCTCCTATTCCCATGAATTTATGGTCCTGGCCGACACCGGTGAGGACACCCTGGTGATATGTAACGATTGTGATTACGCAGCCAATGTGGAAAAGGCGGCTGTTGTTCCGCCCGAGACGGATGCCCCGGCTGTGGAAATACAACCCGTGACCAGGGTTGAAACACCTGGCATGAAAAAGGTGGACCGGGTGGCGGATTTTCTTGGTGTATCCCCGCAGGATATCATAAAGACCATGCTTTTCCTGGTCGACGGGGAACCGGTGGCAGCCCTTGTTCGCGGCGACCGGCAGGTACAGGAGGTGAAGTTGAAAAATCTTCTCCACGCCTCCGAAGTGGAAGCCATGGCTGATGACGAGGTCTGGAAACGGACGAAACTACCGGTGGGATACATGGGGCCCGTGCATATCCCGGTCAGGCTGGTTGCCGACCAGGAGGTGATGCGGATGGTAAACGGTGTTGCCGGGGCCAATGAAAAGGGCATGCATTTGACCGGGGTCAACCCCGGCCGGGATTTTGAACCCGAACTGGTTGGTGATCTGCGCCGGATTACCGCTGAGGATGGTTGCCCGGTCTGCGGGGGAAAGCTTTCCCTTACCGAGGGCATTGAGGTCGGCCATATCTTTAAACTGGGAACAAATTATTCCACGGCCCTGAAGGCGACCTTTCAAGATCGGGACGGAGTGGAAAAACCTTTTGTCATGGGGTGTTACGGTATAGGTGTCAGTCGGGTTGTTGCTGCGGCCATTGAACAGAACCATGACAAAAATGGTATAATATTTCCGCTGCCTCTGGCCCCGTTTCAGGTCATTGTTCTTAATCTCGGCCTGAAAAATAAATCCATCTGCGAGGCTGCCGAACAATTGTACCAAGACCTGCAGGCCGGGGGCCTGGATGTACTGCTCGATGACAGGGATGAACGACCCGGATCCAAGTTCAAGGATGCCGATCTGCTCGGCATTCCGTATCGGGCAACGGTGGGCAAGACTTTTGAAAAAGAAGGCATGATTGAGTTGCGCCTGCGGGCAAGCGGCGAGACAATCATGCTGCCTATGGCCGAAGCCGGTGCCGGTATTGCAACCATGGTCAAGAAAGATCTGCAGAAATTGCAGGGTAATGATGCCTGATTTCAGGGGGTTGTATGCAATAGCCGCCGGCTATCTGCATGGGGTTGATCTCACGCCTCTTAAGGATGCCTATTCCTTTGCCGATGAGCGGCATGCCGGTAAACTCCACGCCTGCGGTGAGCCCTATATCCGACATCTGCTTGAGGTCGCATCTATTCTTGCCTCCATGAAGATGGATCGGGAGACGATTGTCGCCGGTCTCCTGCATGGGGTGTTGAAAGAACGCGTCGCCACCCTTGCCGAGCTTGAAAAACGGTTTGGCCATGATGTGGCCAATATTGTCGACGGCACCACGAAGATCACCAATGTCCGGTATGATTTGCATCTGGCCGGTCATGCGGAAAATATCCGTAAATTGTTCCTGGCCATGGGAGCGGATATACGCGTTTTGCTCGTCAGACTGGCAGACCGTCTCCAGGACATGTTGACCCTGGCATCGGCGCCCGAGGATCTCCGCCGCCATGTTGCCCGGGAGACCATGGATCTGTATGCGCCACTGGCCAGTCGGTTGGGTATTGACTGGATGAAGAGAGAGCTGGAGGACTATTCCTTTGCCTATCTTTTTCCTGTGGAGCATCGAGAACTTACTTTCCATCTTGAAAGTACGCTGTCCGAGCGGCAGGCCTATGTGGATGAGGTTATCGATATACTGGATGAGAAATTAAAGCGGAACCATATCCGTCCATTGCGCATTATCGGACGTCCCAAACATCTTTATTCTATTTATAAAAAACTGGTGGCCCAGAATATTCCTCTGGAACGCGTCTACGACAAGGTGGCCTTTCGGATTATCGTCAACACCGTCAAGGAATGCTATCAGGCCCTGGGAACCGTGCACGCCGAATGGACACCGGTGCCCGGCCGGATCAAGGATTGGATCAGTGCGCCCAAATCCAATAACTATCAGTCTCTGCACACAACGGTTGCCGGCCCGCGCGGCCATTTTATTGAAATCCAGATCCGTACCGAGGAGATGGATCGCATCGCTCAGGAAGGTGTTGCCGCCCATTGGGCCTATAAGGAAGGCCAGAAGATCACCAAGAGCGATGCCCGGTTGTTCAAGGAACTGAAAACACTCGTCAAGTCTCTGCAGGAGGTGGAAGATCCCAACGAGTTTATGGATTCGGTTCGGGGTGAGCTTTTCGAGCCGGATGTCTATGCCCTGACTCCGACCGGTGAGGTGCGTGAATTGCCCCGGGGATCAACGCCCATTGATTTTGCCTATGCCATTCATACCGCCGTCGGTGATTCTTGTGTCGGCGCCAAGGTGAACGGGCAGCTGGTGCAGCTTAAACATGAGCTGCAAAATGGCGACATCGTTGAAATTCTGACCGGAAAAAATCAGCATCCCAAACGGGCCTGGCTGCAACTGGTCAAGACCGGCAGGGCCAGGACCAGGATTCGCCACTGGCTCAGACGCGAAGAAAAGGAACGCGCCCTGAAGCTTGGTCGTGAGATCTGTGAACGTGAGCTGAAAAAGCATGAGGTCACCTTAAAAAAGCTCATTAAATCAGGCCAAATCCGACTGTTGTTGAAAAAACTTCGCTGTAACAGCCTCGATGACATGCTGGCAAAAGTTGGTTCCGGTAAAATCAGCCTGCGGCAACTGCTCCGGGCCCTGGAACCGGAAGAGGTGCGGGAAGAGGAAAACCGGAAGCGTCAGGACGAGCTGCTGGAAAAGATCATCCGTGATGGAGAACCTGCAGAAAAATCCATTACCCGGGAAGGCATAGATATTGAAGGCATTGATGACATGCTTGTCAAGGTGAGTCAATGTTGCAAGCCGGTGCCTGGAGATGAAATTATGGGCTTTATTACTACGGGTTCCGGCAT
>DRLX01000200.1 GCA_011322715.1 Desulfobulbaceae bacterium | reverse complement strand
GGACCGAAATACACAGGCAACCCCCAGTGAACGATCTCCATAATATTATGGCCGCCCTTCTCTACCAGACTACCGCCGCAAAAATTAAAATCCCCGGCTGCATACAGATCGGCAAGTTCTCCCATGCAATCGACCAGAATAATATCGGCCGACGGTTTGCCCGGCGCACACTCTGAAAGCAGGGTCACGGGCAACTCCTTTTTTTTGAAAAAATCCTGCAATGCACTAAGGCGCTGTAAATGCCTGGGTGCCACAATCCAGACAAGCCGTTTGGCGGATTCGGACCGCAGTCCTTGGTAGACCGGCAGGAGCAACTTCTCTTCACCGCTCCGGGTTGAACCACTGATAAAAACCGTGTCCGTCGGGCTAAGGTTGAGATGTTTCCTGTAGCGCTCACGCGTTGCAGGCCGCTCATCCGGAGCAGCGGTATATTTACTGTTGCCACCGACCCGCACACGGTCGCTTGCTGCTCCCAGGGCAACAAAACGCTCTCCATCCTCGGGTCGGATAACCACAACCGCCTGAAAACCACGGAGCAGCCGCTTCATCAATCCGGAAACCTGTCGATACCGGCAAAAAGATCGGCTGGAAAGCCTGCCGTTAACCAGGACCATCCCGATCCCGGCTACACGGACAGTATTAAGCAGAGCGGGCCAGAGTTCCGTTTCAACGCAGATGAAGATATCCGGGCGAATGCGATCAATCACCCGCCTGACAAGATATGGGATATCAAGCGGCGCCATCAAACAGGTAACGCGGTCGCCGAATTTTTTTTCCGCAACCAGACGTCCCTGCTCGGTCATCACGGTCAGAAAAAACTGCGATATCCCATGACCTTCCAGTTCGGCAATAATATTACCGGCAACCTGAATCTCACCCACCGAGGCCGCATGCAGCCAGATTCGCTTGCCTTTGTCATTCAATGCTCCGCTTATCGGCAAAGGATATCGGGCCAACCGCTCATCCAGGCGATGGAAAAACCGACCGCCAAGCAGGTTCGCCAAAGGCGCTGAAAGATACACCACGGGCAGCAATCCGGTTCCCAACAGTGTATAAAGTCGGTACAGCAACTTAAGCCGCCTTTCCTGATAGTATCGCCGACGAGTCCAAAGACAAACACCATTTCAACCCATTTCAGCACGAAAAACGACATGGATCACCGGCACTTATCGCGTAACCGATAAGTGCTGCACAATAGGCCGTCAAGTATTGCTTTAGAGAGTGCACACAAATTTGCCTATTTAAACAGGATTACCGGATCGAGTCAATAAAGTTCGGCCCCAAATCCGGGAAAAACAAGCGACGTTTTTCTTGACAACAACGACAACGCCTTGTAAGCAACCGGGATATCAGTAATCCTCAAACTGGAGGTCAACGGATGACCGGTAGATATATATGTATACTCTTTTTTCTTTTCGCGGCGCTGCTTTGCCTGGGCAGCCAACCCCTGCATGCACAAGATAAAAAATTTGCAAAGGATAAAAAAATGAAAGACGGACTCTATGCAAAGATCCAGACGGACAAAGGAGATATCCTCCTCAAACTGTACTACGATAAAACCCCACTGACCGTTATCAACTTCGTCAGTCTTGCCGAAGGCACCATGAAGCTGGGCGGAGCGCCCAAGCCTATCGGCACCCCATTCTATGACGGTCTTAAATTTCACCGTGTTATTAAAGATTTTATGATCCAGGGCGGTTGCCCATTAGGCACGGGTACCGGAGGCCCCGGATACACCTTTGCCGACGAAATCGTACCGAAACTACGTTTTGATAAACCCGGAATATTGGCCATGGCCAACGCCGGTCCCGGTACCAACGGCAGCCAGTTTTTCATCACCCATGTACCGACGCCCCATTTAAACGGCAAACATACGATTTTCGGCCGGGTCATCGAGGGTCAGGATGTTGTCGATGCCATTGCCCAGAACGATGTTATCAATCATATCGAGATAATTCGAGTCGGCAGCAAAGCGAAAGACTTCAAGACAGGGCAAGAGGCTTTTGATAAGGCCGTGCAAAAAATTGAAAAAGACAAACACAAGGCCGAGCTGGATGAGCAGGACAAGATCATAAAAATGATCAAAAAGAAGTGGCCCAAAGTCCGCCACACCCATACCGGCATGTATTTTGTCATCACTAAAGAAGGCGAAGGTGAGACGCCGAACCCCGGAACCACCATCACCGCCCATTACACCGGCAGGCTCCTTGCCAATGGCAGAAAATTTGACTCCTCGTATGACCGGGGCGAGCCGATCAAATTTGAAGTAGGCGTCGGCAAGGTTATCCGAGGCTGGGACGAAGCGCTGATCCACATGAAACGAGGCGAAAAACGAACCCTGATCATCCCGCCGAAACTTGCTTATGGCGAACGCGGAGCCGGCGGCGTCATTCCCCCTAACGCCTGGCTGGTCTTTGATGTCGAACTGGTCGATTTTTAAGCCCACATATTTCACAAGCGATCTGCTGCAAGACCTGAAAACACCATGCCTGCTGCGTTACAGCGTAAAAAGGATTCCTCGAAATATTTCAATATGTCTGCGGTCCTTTTTACACTGTTTCTTGCATTCATGGCCTTTTCAGGCCTTTCGCGACGACCTTTGTGAAATATGTGGGCTTAAAAATCGACCAGTTCGACATCAAAGACCAGCCAGGCGTTAGGGGGAATGACGCCGCCGGCTCCGCGTTCGCCATAAGCAAGTTTCGGCGGGATGATCAGGG
>DRLX01000199.1 GCA_011322715.1 Desulfobulbaceae bacterium | reverse complement strand
TTCAGTTCTTCCTGGAAGAGTTTGTTGGCCAGCTGCGGGTTGGCCTTGCCCTTGGTCTTCTGCATCAGCCGGCCGACGAAAAAGCCGATTACCTTGGTCTTGCCGTCACGAAACTGTTGGGCCTGGGCCGGATTGGCGGCAATAATTTCCCGGACCATGGCCGTGAGCTCGCCGGTATCACTCATCTGGACAAGGCCCTTTTCCTTGACGATTTTTTCCGGATCATCGCCGGAAATCAGCATATCGGCAAACACGGTCTTGGCAATCTTGCCGGAAATGGTCGCCTTCTCCACCATGAGCAGAAGCGATGCCAGTTGCTGTGGTGCCACCGGGCACTGGTCGATCCGCTCCGGACCATAATCGCGCAGCAGTTCGGTGCCGATAAAGTTGCTCACCTTTTTCGGATTGTCGTAATCAGCACAGACCGCTTCAAAAAAATCCGCCAGTTTACGGGATGCGGTAAGAATTTCGGCATCATATTCGGGCAATCCCAGCGCCTCCATAAAACGTTGCTGCCTGGCTTCCGGTAACTCCGGCATCTCACGGCGCACCTCTTCAATCCAGGCTTCGTCAATCTCCACCGGCACCAGGTCGGGATCGGGAAAATAGCGGTAGTCATGGGCCTCTTCCTTGCCGCGCATCGGCTCGGTGCAGTTTTTGTCCGGGTTCCAGAGCAGGGTCTGCTGCACCACCTCGCCGCCGTCAAGCAGGACGTCGCGTTGGCGGCGTTCCTCATATTCAAGGGCAAGCTGCACATTTCTAAAGGAGTTCATGTTCTTCAGCTCGGTGCGAATGCCGAATTCCTTTTGGCCCATCGGTCGCAGGGAAATATTGGCATCACAGCGAAAGCTGCCCTCCTGCATATTGCCGTCGGAAATATCAAGGTAGCGGACAATGGCATGCAGCTTTTTCAGGTAGGCGACCGCCTCTTCCGGCGAACGGAGATCCGGCTCGCTGACGATTTCCACAAGCGGCGTTCCGGCCCGGTTGAGATCGACATAGCTTTCCGGCTCCGTATCACTGTGGACCAGTTTACCCGCATCCTCTTCCATGTGCGCCCGGGTTATGCCGATGGTTTTTGTTCCGCCTTCCACGTCGATGTCGATTTTTCCGTGTTCGGCAATGGGCAGCTCGAACTGGGATATCTGGTAGCCCTTGGGAAGGTCGGGATAAAAGTAATTTTTCCGGGCAAACTGGTTGCGGCGGTTGATGGTAAAATCACAGGCCAGGGACAGTTTGATGGCATTGTGGACGACCTGTTTGTTCAACACCGGCAGAGAGCCGGGCATGCCGAGGCAGACCGGACAGGTATGGGTGTTCGGGGGAGCGCCGAAGGTGGTGGAGCAGCCGCAGAAAATTTTACTTTTTGTCTTCATCTGGGTGTGGATTTCCAGACCGATAACAGTTTCAAATTCCATGATATTCTCTTGTGCGTGATCTGATGCTAATGTTTCAGGCCCTGGCCTGCCCAGGTGCGGATTTTAAGCAATTCGTCGGGCCAGGCCCCGGAGGCCCGGATATTGATGAACATGCGAAACAGCTCATTGACGATTTCGGTCAATTGTTCAAAGAGGCCGATCCGTTCAAGAATTCGGCCTTCCATGCTTTCCGGATCGTCACCCTCGTCGGCACCGTCCACGGTTTTGGGCAGTTTGACATTGCGAAATTCCAGGGTCGCTGCCGTGAGTGTGACGTTAAATTCATAATCGCCCCTGGCAAAACGAATGCGGGCCTGTTCCGGTTTTTTGCCCAGGCCCAGCCCGGCCCTGGCCTCTCTCAGCTCGGTCTGCAGGCCGCGGCAGATAACTTTTTCCGTTTCTTCGCCCTCACCGTATTCAAGCAGCATGTGTTTTTCAAAGGCAACCAGGATATCGCCCATACCGGGTACGTCCACGTTGCCGCCACGCTCTTCGGCCTTGAACCAGAGCCAGGCAAGAAATTCCTGCCCTAAAAAATGTTTTTCCTGTATCAGGTCAACGAGATCCATGCTTTCCCCGTGTTAAATAAGTATTGCCGGTCGAAGTTCATCCAGCCCTGCCACCAGATCCTCGTCAACCAGGTGCAGTGCGGTTGTCCAGGGTATCTGCAGGATAATGGAGAGATCAAAGGTCTCACGAAACAGTTCTTCGAGCTGAAGCATGGCCTTTTTGCTGGTGGAAAAGAAGAGCAGGGTGCCTTCAGCCAGGTTCCAGCACAGGTCATACACAGCTGGGACCGGAGCTGATTTGCGGACAAGTTCGGCCCGAACCCGTTCCTTGATTTCAAGCCGCGCCGAGCGGGCCAGCTTGGGGATCTGTTTTTCTTTTTTGATCCGCTCCTCTTCCTTCATGGTGAATTTTTTCAGTACCGCCGGGGAAACCTTGCGTTCATCGGCACGCATGGACAGGACAACATAGTCTCCGGCGGCATAGGAAGAATAGGCGAATTCGGAGTCAAACATGTTGGTTACGGAGACCCAGCCGATGGAATATTCTTCAATATTGTCATCAATGTCGACAAAACTGTGCGCAATCACGCGCTCGGCGACAAAGTCCCAGAAATTTTCAGGCAGCTC
>DRLX01000198.1 GCA_011322715.1 Desulfobulbaceae bacterium | reverse complement strand
GCAGAGATTGCTGGAGCTTGAGTAAAATATTGCTGTCCTTGCTCCAGTGAAAGAGGTTCATCGCTTCTGAAGAAAGGGCGCCGATGCAGAAGGTCAGAGGGACAAAGACAATAATGGTAACAAGAACGCAGGTGATGGATGAGGCCAGCCATGGTGCAACCCATCTGCAGAGCAACAGGTAGACGGGCCGGAAGATACCGGCCAGCAGAAAGGCAAGAATCAGCAGTTGCCAGAAGGGCCAGAGCAGCCAGCCAAGCAGCAGGAGAACGATGAGAAAAAGGGCGAGAAAATACTTTGCCTGCAGAGAGTTGAGCATCCTGTCCACCTCGCCTGGAAAGCGCTGTTGACGGGAAGGATGTTCCGGAGGCTGGTTGTCGGATTTGCTGGTCGGCATGGAGGTCTCTTTGGAAGAAGGTCATTGATATCCGGGTATTGAGGTCGTTGATTTAATATATTTTTGTACGGTTTCAGGATTATATGGAAAAATATCGTCCTCGGAACCACGCTGACGGGATGGTTTCGGGGAGGACGATTTTTCGTTGCCTTGACCTCGCACGAAAACCCTATTAAATCAGAAGACCCAGTAATCGATATGAATATAGCATGAAAATATAATGGGGCAAGCAGGTAGAACAATTATGTTGAGTACGGAACTTGAAATAGCGGTGCAGAAAGCGCCACAGGAACAGTTGAAAGAAAAACCGGATCAGAACGCCCTTGGTTTTGGTTCCATTTTTACCGATCACATGTTTGTCATGCGCTGGAACCGTGACCAGGGCTGGCATGATGCCCGGATCCAGCCGTATCAGGATTTTTCCATGGATCCTGCGGCAATGGTTTTCCATTATGGTCAGGCGATTTTTGAGGGCCTGAAAGCCTATTATGGGGACCAGGGAGAAATACTCCTGTTCCGGCCCCGGAGTAATTTCGAACGGATGAATAAGTCGGCCGTCCGCATGTGCATGCCGCGGATTCCGGTTGATCGTATGCTGCAGGCCTTAAAGGCCCTTGTCTATCTGGAGCGCTCCTGGGTACCAACTGCTCCGGGGGCAACCCTGTATCTGCGGCCGACCATGATAGCCTCGGAACCGGCATTGGGCTTGCGGCCTTCGGATGAATACATCTTTTTTATTCTGGCAAGTCCGGTCGGTGCCTACTATGCGGAAGGGTTTAATCCCGTCAAGATTTATGTGGAAAGTAAATACGTCCGTGCCGTTCCCGGCGGAGTCGGTGAGGCAAAGACCGCCGGCAATTATGCCGCCAGCGTCAAGGCGCTGACCGAAGCCCAGCGTAATGGATACACGCAGGTGCTCTGGCTGGATGCCCTTGAGCATAAATATATAGAAGAAGTGGGAACATCCAATGCTTTTTTTGTTCTGGATGATGAATTAATCACCCCGCCTCTTGCCGGCACCATTCTGCCGGGGGTTACCCGTGATTCAGTCTTGCAGCTCGCCCATGACCGGGGAATGAAAGTCAATGAGCGGAGGATCAGTATTGACGAGGTGGTCAAGGCCGCTGAAGACGGCAGTCTGCAGGAAGTCTTCAGCACCGGTACCGCCGCCGTTATTTCTCCTCTTGGCGAGCTTTTTTATAAAGGAGAACGCATTATTATTAATAATGGGGAAACCGGGCCCGTCGCCCGACATTTTTTTGATGAGTTGCAGGCCATTCAATTCGGTCGCCGGCCGGACCCCCATGAGTGGATGGTACGGGTTGCCTGAAAGTTTCTTTTTGTAGTATTTAAATCCCTCCTTTTTTCAACAAGTTGGGCGGAGAATTTTTTTTTCCGCCCTGGCCCTTGATTTTTCGAAAACCATCACTATTGTTTTGCGCAGTTTGGAGATTGAAACTTCGTTTTTGTCCGACGGAAGTGGCTTGAGCCGGTAGTCGGACACGAACTTTCTTTCCGGCTCAAACAATTTTATTAAACCCAATTAAATTAAAAGGGAGGATTATCCATGAAGATTCGTCCATTGAATGACCGCATACTGGTCAAGAGATTGGAGGAAGAGGAAAAAACCGCAGGTGGAATCATTATTCCTGATTCAGCCAAGGAAAAACCGGCCGAGGGCGAAATAATCGCTATTGGTCCCGGTAAACTCAATGATGCGGGTGAACGTGTCGCCGTTGATCTGAAGGTGGGTGACCGTGTTCTCTTTTCCAAGTACGGCGGTACCGACGTCAAACTGGACGGTGAAGATTATCTGATTATGCGTGAGGATGATATCCTCGGCGTGATCGAATAACAACGACTGCAAACAGAGCGATAAAGGAGAGTAAAATATGTCTGCAAAAGAATTAAAATACGGCGCCAAGGCCCGTGAGGCCATGCTGACCGGTGTGAATACCCTGGCAAATGCAGTGAAGGTGACCCTGGGTCCCAAGGGTCGTAATGTCCTGATTGAAAAATCATTCGGCGCGCCCGTTATCACCAAAGACGGTGTGACCGTAGCCAAAGAGATTGAGATCAAAGACAAGTTTGAGAACATGGGCGCCCAGATGGTCAAAGAGGTTGCCTCCAAGACTTCCGACGTGGCCGGTGACGGGACCACGACCGCTACCGTATTGGCCCAGGCCATCTATACCGAGGGGACCAAACTGGTGGCAGCCGGTTCCAATCCCATGGAAATCAAGCGCGGTATCGATGCCTCGGTTGAGGCGATTGTCGCCGAACTGGCCAATATCTCCAGCCCGACCAAAGAGCAGAAAGAGATTGCCCAGGTCGGGACCATTTCCGCAAACAATGACGTCACCATCGGTAACATCATTGCCGAGGCCATGGACAAAGTCGGTAAGGAAGGCGTTATCACTGTAGAAGAGGCCAAATCCATGGAGACCTCCCTGGAAGTGGTTGAAGGCATGCAGTTTGATCGCGGTTACCTTTCTCCCTATTTTGTGACCGATGCTGAGCGCATGGAAGTCAACATGGAGGATCCGCTGATTCTCATTAACGAGAAAAAGATCTCCAACATGAAAGACCTGCTGCCCGTACTGGAGTCTGTTGCCAAGATGGGCAAACCGTTGTTCATTATCGCAGAAGATGTTGACGGCGAGGCACTGGCAACTCTGGTTGTCAACAAGCTGCGCGGCACCTTGAATGTTGCCGCTGTCAAGGCACCCGGTTTTGGTGATCGCCGCAAGGCAATGCTGGAGGATATAGCCATTCTTACCGGCGGACAGGTCATTACCGAAGACCTCGGCATCAAACTTGAGAATGTAACCGTCAATGATCTCGGAACCGCGAAACGGATCGTTGTCGACAAGGACAACACCACCATCGTTGACGGTGCCGGTGATAAGGACAAGCTGGCCGCCCGCGTCAAACAGATCCGGGCCCAGATTGATGATTCCACCTCCGATTATGATCGTGAGAAACTGCAGGAACGTCTGGCCAAACTGATCGGCGGTGTTGCCGTCATCAATGTCGGCGCAGCAACCGAGATCGAAATGAAAGAGAAAAAGGCCCGGGTTGAGGATGCGCTTAATGCAACCCGTGCAGCCGTTGAAGAGGGAATCGTTCCCGGTGGCGGCGTGGCCTATATCCGTTGCCTGAAGGCGCTTGACGGCCTTGATCTTGAGGGTGAGCAGACCCTGGGTAAGGATATTATCCGTCGCGCCCTGGAAGAACCCGTTCGCCAAATTGCCTGCAATGCGGGTCGTGAAGGTTCCGTCATTGTTGAAAAAGTGAAAGATCTTGAAGGAGCCAACGGATTTAACGCTGCAACTGAAGAGTACGGTGATCTGATCGAGGCCGGTGTTATTGATCCTGCTAAAGTAAGCAGGACCGCTCTGCAGAATGCCGCATCCGTATCCGGTATGCTGTTGACCACCGAGTGCATGATTGCCGATGAGCCGGAAGATGAGTCTGCCGCTGCCGGTGCTGGAATGCCTCCGGGCGGTATGGGTGGCATGGGCGGCATGGGTGGAATGGGCGGAATGATGTAAGTCCGTTTTTCCCGGAATGAGTTGCTCAGGCCCTTTTCCCGAAAAATCGGGAAAAGGGCCTTTTTTGTGTCACGGAGTGAGAAAAGAAAACGTTGTGAAGTAAATCTGCGCTTTCCTGTTGACAAACGGCAAGAAATTTTGAATATTGGCACGGTTCAATGGAACCGTTTTCCCGTCCATTGATGGACAAAAAATAAATATGGCGATGTAGCTCAGATGGTTAGAGCATACGGCTCATATCCGTAGTGTCCGGGGTTCAATTCCCTGCATCGCCACCATCACACATTCCAGTATCATCCGATACTGTCCGAAAAGGCCCGAAATGTCGGGCCTTTTTCTTTTTCTGTTGTCCGGTAAAGTTCAGTGAGGTAGAGTGAAATCCACGGATTTTGGGAGCTTTTTTGAGAGCAAAATGTACTCAAAGAAAAATGGGAGCCTCCAAAATTGCGGAAAATTCCATGCCTGGACGGATTGCGCAGCTTACTGATATACCAAAATCAGAACCATCAAACCTGGTAAAAAAAAACCAAAAACTCTTTGACGGAGGAGACCTGTTTCTTCTGGTTGCCCCATCTGGTGAAAACTCTGGAATTTTATATATTGCTCCAAAAGCAAGGAGAAAAAACTTTCTTTTCATAAAGCGTTGGTACTCCTTTTATTGTGGCTTATTGCCCAATTGTGGAACAGGTTGTTCCGCAATTACGGAGCAGTCTGCCCCGCAATCGGATTTAGCCAGAGAAATTATCAAGGATCCGTACAATTTCGATTTTCTCACCCTTACCGAAGATGACACCGAATGAGGATTTAAAAAAGGGTTGATCGACCATGACAATAGATAATCGGAATTTTGCAGCACCGTTGAAAGGGCTTCGCAAGCATTCGGCCAGGTATCAGGAGGATTCAGCCCGATGATATTCAATGAAGATTCAAGGGTCAAGATTCCCTGCATCCTCCACTTGGTTCGCCTTGGCTATCGTTACCTCTCGTTGAAGGAAGCCCTGTGGGATAAAGAGACCAATATATTCCCGGAGCTGTTTAAAAAAGCCATTGCCCGGATCAATCCCGATTCAGATGCAGACGACAGAGAACGGTTGCTGGAAGATATAAAACTCTCGCTGGACAACGAGGACCTCGGCAAGGAATTTTACGAAAGGCTCACCGCCCGTTCCGGCCCCAGACTCATCGATTTCGCTGATTTC
>DRLX01000197.1 GCA_011322715.1 Desulfobulbaceae bacterium | reverse complement strand
CTTTGTATATCTATGTTTTCACTTAGTCATCTTTGAAAAAATTTGACTTTTCACGAGTTCATCAGTTAAAGAGATGGAACGGTTTTTTGAGTGATCCATTTTTCAATGATCTGAAAAACGATTTCACGTTTAATGGGCTTGGTTATGTAATCATTCATGCCGGCATCAATACAGATCTCCCGGTCTCCCTTCATTGCATTTGCCGTCATGGCCACAATCGGGATATCGTTGAATCCGCGATCCCGAAGCTCCCTGGTTGCCTCAAGCCCATCCATTATCGGCATCTGTACGTCCATCAGGATCAAGTCAAAATCATGCGGGGCATTGGCGAATGTTTCAACGGTTTCCCTGCCGTTTTGGGCGCTGGTTACCGTATAGCCGGCCTTGGTCAGAATCAGGGTGGCAAGTTTCAGGTTGACGGGATTGTCTTCGGCCAGCAACAGGCGGACAGACTGCTTCATCTCTTCCCGAACGGAATACTGGGTGATTAAGCGTTCTGTGCCTGGTTCTTTCCGGTCTTCCGCCTGCGGCGCCAGCAGCTTTTCCATGGTTTTAAAAAGAATATCCCTGCGGGCCGGTTTTGTGAGAAAGGCGTCGAAACCGGCTTGTCGGCAGCGGTGGGCGTTGCGTTCCGTGGAAGAGGTATAGGCCAGCAGAGGGATAGATGATGTTTCCTGGGTGTCTTTCAGAAAGTTGGCCAGTACATAGCCGTCGGGCTGCGGCATTTGAATATCGAGGATGATCAGATCAAAAAGCATATCGTCCCGGATCGACTGTTGGACGATCTCCTCCACCTTTGCACTTTTGTGGGCGGCGGTTACTTTCAGCCCGGCTGATTCCAGGATGTGCTGCAGGATACTTAAGTTGGTGGGGTTATCGTCCACGATAAGGACATGCCTGCCCTGCAGGGAGACCTTGTGAAAATTTTTCACCCGTTGCTGTTTTGTCTTTTGCATCCGGGCGGTAAAATGAAAAATAGATCCCTTGCCCGACTCGCTCTCCGCCCAGACATGGCCGCCCATGAGTTTTGCTATTCGGCGACAGATGGAAAGACCAAGGCCGGTACCGCCGTATTCCCGGGTTGTTGAACCGTCCGCCTGTTTAAAAGCCTCAAAAATGGATTCCAGTTTTTCCTCGACGATACCGATGCCTGTGTCACGAACAGTTGCATGCAGGACAAGATGTTCTTTGTGTTCCTCCTCAACATTAATAGCCAGTTCCAGCTCGCCTTCCCGGGTAAATTTAGCAGCATTGCCCATCAGGTTAACAAGAACCTGACGATAGCGCCCCGGGTCGCCGATAACATTTGCCGGTAGTGCATTGTCGATTCTGCAGAGTACCTCTATGGGAAGTCCGATAACCCGTGGCCGGATCAGATCACAGACGTCCTGGGCCGTTATTTCCGGGTCAAATTCAATGTCCTCCAACTCAAGCTTGCCGGCCTCGATTTTGGAGAAATCAAGGATATCGTTAATGAGAGAGAGCAGGGCCTCGCTGCTTCGTTTAATGGTGCGGGCAAATTCCACCTGTTCGTCGTCAAGGACGGTGTCAAGAAGCATGTCCGTAAAACCGATGATGCCGTTCATCGGCGTACGGATTTCATGACTCATGGCGGCCAGGAATTCACTTTTCGCCACATTGGCGGCTTCCGCCGCTTTCTTTGCCGCCCGCAACTCAGCCGTCTGCTGGGTGATTTCCTCCTGCAGGGTCTTGGAATAATTAAGTTGCTGTTCTTGAATCTTCAGGTAATTCTGTTCGTTTTCTTCCATGATATCCTGGAATTTTCTTTCCAGAACACTTGCCCGACGGTCAAATTGTTTTTTCTGAATCTGTAATCTGCTCGCAATTTTTTCCGTTTCTCTGTCCGCGAGATAGACTTTAACGGCAAGGCGAAGAATTTGTTCCGTCCACTCCCTATCCTCTTTCTTCTCCATAAGGGCTTTTGGGGTGGCCAGAACGGAGAGCCCCAGTTCCGGGATATCGTATACAAAGAGCCCGTCTATTATTATCGGTTGTGGTCCCGTCTGTTTTTGCGTGGAACTATAGTTCCTGAGGCAGGAGAGGGCTTCGGCGACGGTCTTGGGAAAATCAGGAGAAGCCAGCGTATTCTCCTTTCGATCACAGAGAAAAAAGTGCAGACCTTCAGTTTCCCGTTCCAGATGGTCCAGAAGCGGTTGCAGCTTTCCTTCGGCGCCGACAAGATCGGAGAAAAGTGTGGTTGTTGTCATGATCAGCCTCAATGTTCGTACAGCTCACGCACCCGCTCGATTTCTTCGGGGATATCCTCCGCGAGCACGGTGTATTCTTCGATGTTCTGTTGGATATGCTCGGCGAGTGAAGACGCGGGGATAATGTGTATCCCATCCTTGACGGAAAAACCCAGTTGACTGAGAATATATTCACTGATCTGTAGAATGCCAAGCGGCGATTCCGGCCGTATATTTTCCATAATCGAGTGATGATCGCGAATGGCTTCGCACAGGGAATCCGGTATCTGCCACTCTTTTGCCAGCATATAGCCTATTTCGCAATGATCGGTGCCGAGGAATTCCCTTTCCAGCTCAATAATGGCGGGTTCGTTATTGCCGATTTTTTCATATGCCTGGAGAAATTTTTTCTCAGCGCCCTGCCATTCAACTATTAAACCGATATCATGCAGAATGCCGGCAAGGTAGGCATCGTCTCCATTGATGGAAAAAATCCGTTCAGCAATCATTTTGCTGCATATCCCTGTTGCTGCGCAGTGAATCCACAGCCGGTCGCTGGAAAAACCGCCATCTCCTTTTCCGGCCGTGAACATTCCTTTTAGGGCATCGGTAACGGCAATGTTATGAAGGTTTTTCATTCCAAGCAGGGCGATGGCTCGGGAAACGGAATCCACTTTGTGGACCAGCCCGTAGTAGGAGCTGTTAACCAGTGTCAGAAGGCGCCCGACCAATGCCGGGTCCAGACTGATGATTTCTTCAAAATCACGCAGGGTGGAGTTGTCGTCATTGATCAGCTGGGCCAGTCGGGCAACTATATGGGGCAGCGTATTGCCCCGTTTGTATTTTTTTATCAGTCGGGCGGCGGTTGGCATTGGTGTTTCCCTCTCCTTGAGGTAACGGTAAGGGGCGTTATTCGATGTATTTGATCACGTACTATTCGATGATGACTTCTTTTTTGCTGATAGCTTCCGCCTTGACTCGGTCAAGAAGCTCCGACAGAACCGGTTTGATGTGTTCCCGTAGATCTCCGGCAACGATGATAAAGAGCAGGTCATCGCCGGGAAGGAATCTGCCGGCATGTGTTTCAATGATAATTTCGTAGATACCTGGTTTTTGTTTGTATTCCAGGCGCAGCTGTTCAACGAGTTGTGCATCGACCGTTGTTTCCAGGGCGGTTACCTTGCTGTGATCCTTACGCGACCAGTTACGCACGGTCCCGTTGTGAATAAGGATCATGCCGACATTATCGGTGAAATCAGGACGTCTTTTTAAT
>DRLX01000196.1 GCA_011322715.1 Desulfobulbaceae bacterium | reverse complement strand
CCCCGCCCCTGACGATCATCAGATCCTGGCCCACGCAACCGGGCTATATCAGAGCGCTCTGTAAAAGAATTACCGAGGGTATGGCCCGGTCAGCCGACAAGCAGACGGAACTGGTGTACAGCGCCCACAGCCTGCCGCAGCAGTTCATCGATGACGGTGACCCCTATGTCGACGAACTCAGGCAGACCATCACCGCCATTGAAACACAAACCGGTATCCGGGGCCGGCTCTGCTACCAGAGCCGTAGCGGGCCGGTCCGGTGGCTTGAGCCCTCAACCCCGGACATGCTGCGCACCCTGGCCGACAAGGGCTGCAAATCAATCCTCATGGTACCACTTTCCTTTGTTTCCGATCACGTGGAAACCCTATATGAGATCGACATCCTCTATAAGCAGATGGCCAATGATCTCGGTATGCGACTACAATCCACCCCCGGTCTTAATGACGATCCTCTTTTTATCCAGGGATTGGCGGACCTCATCCTGCAACAGGACGAAAATACCGGTATGAACAAGGCGTAAAAGGATTGTGATAGCACCTCTTGGCTTTCTCATATTCCTCCGTGCTCTACCAAGAGCAAACGGAAAACGATTATTTTTTTCCGCACCCACCTTGACACGACTTTTAGCGATGATTAATTTCCGTGTCGGACAAATAATTCTCATTCGTATCGTCAGTCTCACGGAGGAAACAGTTAGCGCGTAGCCGGTCCCACAACCAGTCACAATCTCTCAGTACTCCTCGCATTTCGTAGGACACCTCCCCAGCCCGCCTCCTTTTATAAGTCAGCAAGCCTTTCAGGACCCTGTCGTTTTCCCGGCGGACACATCCGATTGCGCCTGGTGGTGACATGCCCCTTGCCCTGCTGTCAATCTCCGCAACGCCAATACGATTTCCTGCCGCCGATCAGTCGGACCGGTGACGGACACATGGAGCATGTCATGATTTCAACAGATTCGCTGACCCGCGTTTATGATGACTTTATTGCCGTTGACAAGGTATCGTTTACCATCGGCAAAGGAGAAATAGTCGGTTTGCTCGGCCATAACGGCGCCGGTAAGACAACCATCATAAAGATGCTGACCGGCTTTCTCGAACCAAGCTCCGGCACAATCAATATCGCCGGACTTGACCCGGAAGAATCCATGACGGAAATCCATAAAAAGATCGGCTATCTGCCGGAAAACTGCCCGGTATATCCGGAAATGCGGGTAATCGAATATCTCGATTACGTTGCCGACCTGCATGGAATCGCCGCCGAAAAGCGGCCGGCCGTGCTTGCCCGGACCATTGGCCGCACCGGTTTGGCCGAAAAGGCTCTGCAACCGATATCCACCCTTTCCAGAGGATATCGCCAGCGGCTCGGGGTGGCCCAGGCTATTTTACATGACCCGGAGATTCTCATTCTCGACGAACCGACCAACGGCCTTGATCCTACTCAGATTATGCACATGCGGCAGTTGATCCGGGAGATGGCCGGCCGGGCTACGGTTATTATTTCCACCCATATCCTGCAGGAGGTCCAGGCCATCTGCAGCCGGGTCATCATTATAAAAAACGGCCGCAAAGCCCTTGATGCCGATATCGAAGAGTTGCAGCGTGGAGAAGGGTTACGGCTGGCAACCGATGCGGATCAAAACATTCTTGACACTGTTTTGCAGAAAATCACGGATATCACCGGCATCAGAGAGGTTGACTCCGCCGATGACATCCACCGCTACGAGCTGACGATTACCGACACCGGTGATCATTATCGTATTGCAGCCGATGTGGCGGAGGTATTGGCGACTGCAGGTCTAAAAATCTTTGAACTGCGCAGACAGCAGCGCACCCTGGAAACAATTTTTGGAGAAATCACCACCGGCAAAGGGAGGATGGATTCATGAAAACGGTTCTACGGGTAGCCCGCAAAGAATTTGCCGGCTTTTTTGCAACACCGGTGGCCTTTATCTTTTTCGGTTCGTTTCTGCTGATCACTCTGTTTATCGTCTTTTGGTTGGAAACTTTTTTTGCACGCAACATAGCCGACATCCGACCACTGTTTTCCTGGATGCCGGCCCTGCTCATCTTCCTTTGCGCCGCCCTGACCATGCGCATGTGGGCCGAGGAAAGGCGAAGCGGTACCCTGGAATTTCTCCTGACCGCCCCCGTTTCGCCAACCTCGCTTGTACTGGGCAAGTTCCTGGCCGGGCTGGCGCTGGTGGCGGTGGCCCTGCTGTTGACCCTGCCCCTACCGACAACGGTTTCCTTTATCGGCCCCTTGGACTGGGGGCCGGTGGGCGCCGGCTATCTCGCCACCTTTTTTCTTGCAGCCGCCTACCTGGCCATCGGTCTCTTTATCTCCGTCCGCTCGGACAACCAGATCATCAGCCTGATCGGCGCGGTCCTTGCCTGTGCAATCTTTTATCTGCCCGGTTCCCATGCCCTCACTTCCCTGGTCGGCAACCGGGCCGGGGAAATCCTGCGGTTGCTGGGATCGGGATCACGTTTTGAGTCGATTACCCGCGGGGTTATCGACCTGCGTGATCTCTATTTTTACTTCTCCGTCTGCGCCGTTTTCCTGACCCTGAATGTCTATGGCCTGGAACGGCTCCGCTGGGCCGGGAACACGAACAACCGCCGCCATCGGTTATGGAATCTGTTGACGCTTTTGCTGATTGCCAACTTCCTGGCCGCAAACTTCTGGCTGGCCCCCATATCATCCCTGCGTTATGACACCACCCGCAACAGGATATACTCAATCTCCCAGGCCACCAGGAATTACCTGCACCAGCTCAAGGAACCCCTGCTCATCAGGGGATATTTTTCCGCCCAGACCCACCCGCTGCTGGCGCCGCTGGTGCCGAGGATCAGGGACCTGCTCAAGGAATACCGGATTGCAGGCAACGGTAAGGTACGGGTGGAATTTATCGATCCGGCCGAGCATCCCGATCTGGAACAGGTGGCCGGACAGAAGTACGGCATCAGACCGGTCCCCTTTGAAACAAACTCGAAATACCGCTCCACGGTGACCAACTCCTATTTCAATATTCTCATTAAATATGGCGACCAGTTTCAAACCCTGGGTTTCCGCGATCTGATCGAAGTCAAGGCCAGGGGTGAAAACGACCTTGAGGTGGAGTTGCGTAATCCGGAATATGATATTACCAGGGCCATCAAAAAGGTGCTCTATGCCTACCAGGGATCGGGCAACCTCTTTTCCGGCATCAAGGGCAGGGTGACGATCACCTGCTACTGTTCACCGGAGAACAAACTGCCCCGGCCGTTGGCCGGCCTGAAAAAAGACCTGACTGCCATTGCCGACAAGTTGAATAAATCATCCGGCGGCAGGGTGGATCTGCGTATGGTGGACCCGGAGGCCGACGGCGGCAAGGTGGCGGCCGAGATCAACAAGAAATTCGGTTTCCAGCCGATGATGGTCAGCCTGCTTGACCCGCGCACCTTTTATTTCTACATTACCCTGGAAAACAATGGCCGGGTGATCCAGGTTCCCCTGCCCGGAGACTTTGCCGAACCATCCCTGAACCGGGACATCAATGATGGATTAAAACGCTTTTCCCGAGGATTTTTGAAGACCATTGCCCTGTATACTCCCCCGTCTACCCCGCCCATGCCCCAATACAACATTCCCGGCAGCGGCAAAAGTTTCCGCCTGCTGCGCAAGGTCCTGGGCGAGGAATACACCATCGTCGATACCGACCTGAAAAAGGGGCGGGTTCCGGCTGACGCCGATTTCCTCATGCTGATTGCGCCCGGGAACCTGGACGAAAAACAGGTTTTTGCCGTTGACCAGTTTCTCATGCAGGGAGGATCGGTTGCCATTGCCGCCGCTCCCTTTGATGTAAATCTGCGGGGAGGCTTGCAGGCAACAGCCACCAAAAGCGGTCTTGCGCCCTGGCTGGCACACATGGGTATCACCACGAAAAAAACCATGGTCCTTGATGAGCAGAACTCCGCCTTTCCGGTGCCTGTAGAACGGCAGGTCGGCATGTTCAGGGTACGGGAAACCCGCCTGATCAACTATCCCTATTTTCTTGACATCAGGCCCTCGGGGATGAGAGACATCGAGGGATTGCTTTCCGGTATCCGCCAGCTCACCATCAGCTGGGCCTCACCGATCACTGTTGATCAACAAAAAAACACAACAAGGAAGGTGGTGCAACTGCTGCACAGTTCTCCAAGGTCCTGGACCTCCGATTCGCTGACCATTCAGCCGGACTTCGAACGCTACGGGGCCGCCGGTTTCAAGACCGGTGACGATCTCGGCGCCAAGACCGTTGGTCTGCTGGTGGAAGGGACCTTCAACTCCTGGTTTGCCGGTAAACCATCGCCCCTGCTGGCAGATGCAAAGAGGGATAAGGACAAAAAGGACACTAAAGAAAAGACACGCAAGGACGAAAACAAGGCAAAGAAAGATGAAAAAATCACCATCGGCAGGGTGCTTGCCCATTCACCCGAATCAGCGAGAATCTTTCTCTTCCCATCCAATACCTTTCTCACCGATACCGCCATCGGCCTACTGTCCAGTGTCCTCCATACCGGTTACCAGGCGCCGGTCCAGTTGATGGCCAACGTGGTTGACTGGTCTCTTGAAGACCGTGGCCTGCTCGCCATGCGGGGACGGAGCCAGTTCGCGCGTACCCTGTTACCGCTCACCGGAAAAGAACAGGTATTCTGGGAATATCTCAACTACGGGCTGGCGGCCGCGGGGTTGCTGCTGATCTGGCTGCTGCGGCTTGGTGCCCGCAGACACGCCCAAACCTATTATCAATCCATCCTTGCCCATGGGAGGACCGAGGCATGAAAAAAACAATTTCCCTGCTCGTTGTCCTGCTGCTTGTTCAACTTGGACTGGTGGGATATTTCCGGTCAAACAGCCAATCCACGGCCACCTATGTTGCCGATGAACCCCTGTTCCATTTTTCCCCGGATAACGTCACGGCAATTACCATCATCGGCCCGGACAATAAAAAGGTCGAACTTGTAAAAAAAGATTCTACCTGGAAGCTGCCCGGTTATTTCAATGGTCCGGCGGACCAGGAGCAGGTTAATGCCCTGCTGGACAAACTTTCCGGCCTGAAAAAAACCTGGCCGGTAGCGACCACCACAGAGGCTGCCACCCGTTTCAAGGTGGCGGCTGACAAATTTGAACGGCATATTATCATCATCGGCAAGGAAAAAACGGTGCCTGCGGAACTCTATGTCGGTACATCGCCCTCGTTCCGCAAGGTCCACATCCGGTTGCCGGCCGGCCATAATATCATGGCTGTTTCCCTCGCCACCAGCGATGCACCTGCCGAACCCGCACCATGGCTGGATAAAAAAATCATCGCCCTGAACCAGGATGGCATCACCGGCCTGAGCATCCGGAATATCCGCCTCCGGCACAAGGGCAAGAAGTGGACGCTGGCGGGAGAAGGTGGTCAACGGCAGCAGGTTGTCGCCGATAAGGTGCAGCCATTGGTGCAGGCGCTCACAGGCCTGCGGGTGGAAGGCATCCTTGGCAGTAATGAGCTGCCTGAATATGGCCTGGAAAAACCGGTTCTTCGATGTCAGGTGGAGCAACAGGGAAAACCATCCATCGTCTATCGTTTCGGCGCCCTGAAAGACGAAAATTTTTATGCCGTCAAGCGATCCGACGTCCCCTTTATCTTCAAGGTGGCAAAATGGCAGCTTACTCCCCTGGCAAAGCTGACCCGCAACCAGCTTTTGCCGAAAAAACCTTCCGGTAATTCCGGAAAAAAGACAACGCAAAACCAACCGACCGGCCGGGAAAAAACAACCGCGCCGGCGCAAAAGGCTGCCCCCGGCAAACAGTAACACAAGCCATGCAACAACGACACCGCCCCGGCGAAGGGAGATGTCGTCGTCTCCGCCGGTAGAAGGCGGCAGGATCAGAAGATCAACTCCGCCGGCTGGATGCCGAGCTCGGAAGGATGGCAGCTCTCAAGAATCGGCCGGTTAAAGCCGCCCCGTTCCTGGTTCCATGTGCCCAGGCTCATCAGGTAGCGCTTGGTATAAGTGGAATCGCCATTATCCTGCAGCAGCAGAACCCAGAGTTCGGAAGAACCTTTTTCCTTGTCCGGCGGCGATGTCACCATCCCTATCTCGTCATTGTCAAATTTTAATATTGTCCCAAGCGGATACACACCCAGCATATTAATGAAGACCTTAAGCAGGATAGGGTCAAAATCCGTGCCGGAGCCCTTGAGCATAAGGCCAAGCGCCTGATCCGGGCTTAAAAACTTGGAACGATAGATCCGTTGAGAAGTAACAGCATCATAGACATCGGCAATGGCCACGATGCGCCCGAGCAATGTAAGCGGCCTATTGCGAGGTGTTTTCGGGTATCCGGAGAGATCATACTTGAGATGATGCTCAAAGGGCGGCAGAAGGATTTCCGCCTTTTTATCATAGGAGGCCCGCAAACGAATAATGCGGCGGACGCTGTTGAGAGAGTGCTTCTGCAATTCGGCAAGTTCGTCCTCCGCAAGTCTGCCCGGTTTGTTTAATATTTTAATCGGAACATCTATCTTGCCGAGGTCATGGAATAATCCACTCAGACCCAACCGGCCGAGAAGCGCACGGGAAAGCCCGATCCTGTTGCCGAGACAGACGGAAAGAATGGCCACATTAACGGAATGGGTGAAGGTATAATCATCATAATCTCGAATGGTGCTCAGTCCAAGAAGGACATTGTCATCATCCATAATGAGATCAACCATATTCTGCACCATATGCACCGCCTTGCCGATACCGGCATATCTGCCGGCCGAGAGTTTCTGCGACAAGGTCTGCAGAGAATTCATGGCATAGCCATAGGTGCGCATGGCCTTTTTCTGCTTTCTCTGCCGCTGTTTTTGCCGGCTACCGGCCGTTGAGCTCCGTAATTTCTTCTTCTGTTGTTTTTTCTCCACCGGGGGAGCTACCCGGCGTTTGTCTTCCCGGGTGTATTCACCAGCCCTATAGCCACTGTCCTTAACCGACCTGGATGGTTCAATTTTCTGACCAGGCGATGAAGATGCGGCGGTAGATGACGTGGCAACAGCATCGGCAAAAAAAGATTCCAGGGATTCGGTTTGGGAAGGATCAATCACCTCTATCCATGGGAAGCGATCACCGGCCATTTCAGCTGACAACCAATGAAACGGATTTTCCTGCCGACTGCATTTGTTCAAAATGCGGGCAAAGGCGGTGATATCCTGCAGAGAGGCATAGGTAACATTCTGATAAATTTTCAAGCCGTCAAGCTGTCGATCTTCAAAAAAAGTCAACATCTTGCGAACAAGTCCTGCTGCATTGCGCTTGAAAATAATTTTTTCCTGCTGTAGATAAAATCCACCGACGGCCACCAGAAGCGTTATTTCATCATCCTCGGCAAGAAGCCTCTCGGTCACTTCCAAAAAGCCGTCTACACACTGAATAAGCAGCTTATTGTTATCCTGATG
>DRLX01000195.1 GCA_011322715.1 Desulfobulbaceae bacterium | reverse complement strand
GTGCAGGAGGCGAGGCAATGAGTTCCACACTCTCCATCGCCCTTGCAGGCAATCCCAATGCCGGCAAAACCACCCTGTTCAACCGGTTGACCGGCGCACGGCAACATGTGGGTAATTATCCCGGAGTGACGGTGGAAAAGAAGGAAGGTTTTTTCACCTATAAAGGTCACGAATTCAAGGTGACCGACCTTCCCGGCACCTATTCCCTTTCCGCCTATTCGGTTGAGGAACTGGTGGCGCGTGATTTTATCGTTAATGAGCGCCCTGATGTGGTTGTCGATATCGTTGATGCTTCCAATCTCGAACGAAACCTGTACTTAAGCTGCCAGTTCCTGGAACTCGGCGTCCCGGTGGTTATTGCGCTTAATATGATTGATGTGGCCCAGAGTCGAGGTATTGAGATCGATGCAACCAGACTTGCCGAGCTGCTCGGTGTGCCGGTGGTTCCCATTGTTGCCCGTTCAGGCCAGGGAATTGATGAACTCTTTGCCGCCATCCTGCAAACGGCCGAAATTAAAAAGACCATCCATCCCGTTCTGCTGCGTTACGGTTCCGACCTGGACCAGGTGATATCGGAAATGCTTCCACTCATTGAGGAAAACAACCTGCTGACCAACCAGTATCCGGCCCGCTGGATCGCCCTTAAATTCCTGGAGCATGATGACCAGATCCTGGAAAAGGCCAGGCAGGCAAATGCGGATCTCACGAATAAACTTCTGCAGCTCTGCGAGGCCGTCACCGCCCATTTGCAACAGACCATGGAGGTGTACCCCGAGGCGGTCATCGCCGATCACAGATACGGCTACATCAAGTCCGTGCTTCATCAAGGCGTCATTCGGGAGAAATTTGTCGGTGACCGCCTCTACACCTCGGATAAAATAGATAAAATAGTAACCCATCGATTACTGGGCCCTCTTATTATGGCGGCCATCCTCTACGGCCTCTATACTTTCACCTTTAATTACTCCACCACCCTGGTTGACCTGCTGGCCTCGGTGTTCTCCGCAGCCGATACCTGGGTCAACACCCTGCTTCCGGACGGCCCACTGAAATCTATGATCATCTCCGGTGTTATTGACGGTATGGGCGGCGTGCTTGGTTTTGTCCCCATTATCATGTTCATGTTTTTCGGCATCGCCGTACTTGAAGACTCGGGCTACCTGGCCAGGGTCGCCTTTATGATGGACCGTATCTTCCATTTTTTCGGCCTGCACGGGTCATCGGTCATGCCCTTTATCGTTTCCGGCGGCATTGCCGGCGGCTGTGCGGTTCCCGGCGTCATGGCAACCCGGACCCTGCGCTCACCCAAAGAGCGAATGGCCACCCTGCTGACCGTTCCCTTTATGAACTGCGGCGCCAAACTGCCTGTGCTCACCCTGCTGATCGGCGCCTTTTTCTCGGCCCATCAGGCCAGGTACATGTTTCTGGCCACCATGGCTGCCTGGCTGGTGGCCCTTATCGCCGCCAAATTTCTGCGCATGACCGTGTTGAGAGGTGAATCCACGCCCTTTGTTATGGAACTGCCTCCCTATCGGTTTCCAACGCTCAGGGGCCTTGTTATCCACACCTGGGAACGAACCTGGCAATACATTAAAAAGGCGGGTACGGTCATCCTTGGCATCTCCATCCTGCTCTGGGCCATGATGACCTATCCCGGCCTGCCCCAGGAAAAAGTGGATGCATTTGCCGGGCAACGACAGGTTATCGAAGAGAAGCTGCAGGCCATGCAAGGCAATAATGCGGTTACAGGCACAGACATCGGTGTCCGCCAGGATGGTGGTTCCGAGCTCAAGGCGGAGTTGAATGCAATCAACAGTAAAGAAGCCCAGGCCCACCTGCGCAATTCCCTTGCCGGCAGGATAGGGATTGCTTTGGAATCAGTCAGCAGGTATGCCGGTTTTGACTGGCGGACGAACATTGCCCTGGTGGGTGGTTTTGCCGCCAAAGAGGTCATTATTTCAACACTGGGCACTGCCTATTCCCTTGGTGACGTCAGCAGTAACGATACGACAAGTCTTAAAGAGCGTCTTAGCGGAGACCCTCACTGGAATCCGGTTGTCGCCCTTGCCGTGCTTGCCTTTATCATGTTTTACGCCCCCTGCTTCGTCACCATTGTCTGTATTGCCAGAGAGGCAGGTTCCTGGAAATGGGCTTTTTTTTCCATGACATTTAATACAATTTTTGCCTTCGCCCTTGCGGTGTGCATCTACCGGATCGGCATGTTCCTGGGACTTGGAGGGTAAATCGACCACCCCGTCCCCCTTGACATTTTCCGACGGCGGACACATAGTACCATGCAGCCTGCGAGGCAGTGTATGCCTGCAGGCATAAAAAATACCCTATTGTTGTCGGTCGAGGTACGGCATGCTACTCAGACTAAATACACAAAAAAACTGGCGTCAAAACACACTGTTGTCTGGTAACGGAACACCACGAATGATTGTCGCCGTCACTGGAGGACCATTGCGGAACAATTCTCAATGCATATCGGCGTTCCAGCCGGCGGCCATTCCCTTTTCTCCTGCACCATAGCCTGTCATTCCTTCTTTTCCCGGCTTAAATTTTCAGTCCACCATCAGGAAAAAATCCCTGATAGTTTTCGGAATGTTCAGTTCCCCGGTAGCTATTTTGGCGACATATCGTGAAAAATAAAACAAGAATTGAAATATTTTTCCCCTCTGAAAGGATACAACCATGTCAAATCAATCCATTCTCCCTTCCCCTGAAACCGACCTGATCCAACCTCCCATTCCGGAACAAGGCGCTCCGGCCTCCATTCAGGAGATCAATGAAGCGGTCAAAGAGTCCTCGGCCTGGGTACCGCTGCTTAAATCGGAAATAGGCAGGGTCATTATCGGCCAGCAACACCTGATTGACAGACTCCTGATCGGCCTGCTTGCCGGCGGCCATCTTCTGCTGGAGGGCCTTCCCGGCCTGGCCAAGACGCTTGCGGTCAAAACACTTGCCTCCGCCATATCCACGGATTTCAGACGGATCCAGTTCACCCCGGACATGCTGCCGGCCGACATTATCGGCACTGAAATTTACAATCCTCGTGCCACCGGCTTTGAGGTCAAGAAAGGCCCGATTTTCGCCTCCATAATCCTGGCCGATGAAATCAACCGGGCTCCGTCCAAGGTCCAGTCGGCCCTGCTTGAAGCCATGCAGGAAAAACAGGTGACCATCGGCGAGGAGAGCTTTAACCTGCCGGAACTTTTTCTGGTGCTGGCGACCCAGAACCCCATTGAGCAAGAGGGTACTTATCCCCTGCCCGAGGCCCAGGTCGACCGTTTCATGCTCAAGGTGATTGTCGATTACCCGGACAGGAATGAGGAACGGCGCATCCTGGATACGGTTGCCCATACCGATGCCGCAACCCCGGTCCGGCCGATTATTGACGCAGGAGACATCCTAACCGCCCGCCGGGTTGTGGACACCATCTATTGTGATGACCGGATCAAGGATTATATCGTCTCCCTCATCTTTGCTACCAGAGAGCCGGAAAACGCAGGTCTTGACCTGAAGGGATACATTGAAACAGGGGCCTCCCCCAGGGCGACCATCAACCTCAAGGTCACGGCCAAATGCATCGCCTTTCTCCAGGGACGCGGCTATGTGATTCCCGATGATATCAAGGCCTGTGCCCCGGATGTCCTGCGACACAGGATCCGCATCAGCTATGAGGCCGAGGCAGAGGGAATTACCAGTGAAGATATTGTGCAACAGATCCTGGCAACGGTGCCGGTCCCCTGATGGTATTCTCCATGGTTGACACTAAAATATCCCCCTTATGGAACAACAACTGACAAAAAAAATACTCAAAAAGGTCCGCCAGATCGAGGTGCGGACCCGGCATCTTGTCGATGATACTCTTGCCGGCAGTTATCATTCGGTCTTCAAGGGCCGGGGCATGAACTTTGACGAGGTGCGGGAATATGTGCCCGGAGATGCCATCCGGACCATTGACTGGAATGTCACGGCCCGCACCGGTGTTCCCCATGTCAAGAAATTCACCGAAGAACGGGAACTGACCATTCTGCTGGTCATCGATGTCTCTAATTCCGGCCTGTTCGGCTCCGGTGAGGAAACCAAGCGGGAGATGATGGCGGAACTCGGTTCTGTTCTTGCTTTTTCTGCTGTCCGCAACAACGATAAAGTCGGTCTTGTTCTCTTTTCCGATTTTGTTGAACTCTACATTCCACCCAAAAAGGGGCGGTCCCATATCCTGCGGGTGATCAGGGAAATTCTCTTCTTCCGTCCCCGTGGAAAGAGAACCGATATCGGCC
>DRLX01000194.1 GCA_011322715.1 Desulfobulbaceae bacterium | reverse complement strand
TGATAAACGAATCCCCTCGCATGCTCGGACATGCTGGCTATTGTCCACAAAACGGATAACAACAAGAAAATTTCCGTGTGGGAAATTCATCATATATAGAGTACATAGTGGTATCGTATTTTTGTAAAAATTCGTACCCGTAAGAAAAATCATCAACTCATGCAACCATTACACCCCTTTTCCCTTGTCATTCCGGTCTTGAATGAAGAGGACAACATAACTTCTCTTGCCCATGAAATCGCCGGGATGCGCAAGGAAGAGGACAGCTTTGAGGTTATTTTTGTTGACGACCATTCCACGGATCGTACCCCGGAAATAATCAAAGATCTGACAGACCGTTTTTCATGGGTCCGTACCGTTCGCCTGAGCCGACAAAGCGGCCAGAGCGCGGCCCTGTGGCATGGAATTTACGCGGCCCGGTTTCCGTTGATTGCCACCATGGATGGAGACGGCCAGAATGATCCGGCTGATATCAGACATATGGTCGATGTCCATCAAGAACTGAGCGCGGACAATCCATGCTGTCTGGTAAATGGCTGGCGTACCGGGAGACAGGACAGCGGCTGGCGCAAATTTTGCTCCCGCTTTGCCAACTCAATCCGCAGCCGGTTGCTCAAAGACGATACGCCGGACAGCGGCTGCGGCATCAAAATATTTTCCAGGGAGACCTTTCTTGCCCTGCCGGCCTTTACCCATATGCATCGTTTTGTTCCCGCCCTTGTTCGTCAGCGAGGCGGAAAAGTCGTGTCCGTCCCGGTCAACCACAGAACCAGGAAGTCGGGGAAATCCCATTACGGCACCCTGGACAGACTTTTTGCCGGGATACTTGATCTGCTTGGCGTACTATGGCTTGGCAAAAGGGCAATTCGATGTGACCTCGCCGGGGAGAGACGAAATGAGTAAGGAAACCATCTGGTTGGTCATCGGTCTTGCCGGTCAGGCATGCTTTACCAGCCGTTTTCTTATCCAGTGGCTGGTCAGTGAACGGCAAAAAAAAAGCGTTATTCCCCTGGCATTCTGGTATTTCAGTATTCTGGGCGGGCTGACGCTGCTTGCCTATGCCATCTATCGAAAAGACCCTGTTTTCATCCTTGGGCAGTCCACCGGCTTGATTATCTATCTGCGCAATCTATATTTCATCTACCGAGAAAAACATAAAAAGAGTTTATGCCTGAAAACCGACTGACAGTCTACGGCTGGATTCCGCTCTGGCTGGGGCTTGTCATTACCGCCCTGCTCTGTCGACCGCCCATACCAATAGACGAAACACGATATCTGTCCGTTGCCTGGGAGATGTGGCAAAACCATCAGTTTCTTGTTCCCCATATCAACGGACTGCCCTACAGCCATAAACCCCCCCTGCTCTTCTGGCTGATCCAGGCCGGTTGGAAAATATTCGGGGTCAATGACTGGTCGGCCCGGCTGACCGCGCCGACATTCGCTCTTTTTTCCATCCTGTTGACCAGGCATCTGGCCGGAAAACTCTGGCCTGAGCAGAAAAAAATACAAACGATTGTCCCCTATCTTTTTATAGGCACCCTGTTCTGGAGCTTCTATTCCACTCTGACCATGTTTGACATGCTCATTGGTTTTTTTTCTCTTGTGGCCTGGCTTGGCCTGTGGACAGGGCGGGACGGGAAACGTTATCTCAGCTGGCTGGCATACGCCGCCGCTATAGGTCTTGGCATTCTAGCAAAAGGGCCTGTTATCCTGGTCTATACGGCACCTCCAGCCCTGCTTGCGCCCTGGTGGATGGGACGGGAAAAATCCATATCCTGGAAGGCCTGGTACGGCAGCTTTTTTCTTGCCCTTACTGCGGGAATCCTGCTGGCCCTTCTCTGGGCCCTGCCGGCGGCAAAGGCCGGCGGCACGCAATATGGACAGGCCATATTGCTGGGCCAGACCGCCGGACGAATGGTGCATTCCTTTGCCCACCAGCGGCCTGTTTACTGGTATGTGCTCCTTCTGCCTTTTCTGCTCTTTCCCTGGTCATTCTGTCCATCCATCTGGTCGTCAATCAGGCAACTTCGCCTGACATCACAGGTGAAGTTCTGTCTCAGTAGTATTGTACCGGGTTTTTTCCTGCTGTCGGCAATAAGCGGCAAACAGATCCATTACCTGCTCCCGTTGCTGCCCCCCATAATCCTGCTGATCAGTCGCGGGATGACCGACGTTCTACCGACGAAACCCTCTTCGACCCGTGTATTGGCATCAATGTTGTTGCTCTTTTCTCTTGCCCTGCTGGTTGTGCCGTCTCTTCCGCTGCACGGAGGGGACAGCGAGATGCTGCACTATTTGCCACGCCCGCTTGGAATCATCCCCCTGATTGCCGCACTTTTTTTATTGCAGCGGCAACATGCCGGCAATTATATTCCCAGAACCGCGACAATTCTCGTCACCATGTTGATTGTCCTCCATTTCGCTCTGGCCCCTTCCCTGCACACCTTGTATAATGTACGGGGAGTGGGAAAGAAAATCCACACCGCCCAGGTCTCCGGCAAAGTAGTGGCGGTCTACCCCGCCCGCT
>DRLX01000193.1 GCA_011322715.1 Desulfobulbaceae bacterium | reverse complement strand
GGCATGGACAGGCCTCTGCTACCGGGATTTTCAGATAAACCAGTATGGCTGGACCAAATCGGTAGACCGAAAAAAACACAAAACCCACTTGATGTGATATGGGCAGGTCCCTGTTCCGATATTTTCAAATCAACCAGCAAACTGGATTAGGGTCCGGAAAGAATAATAATTCCGGGGCCCTTAACTATGTCATACCATGTCCTCTCTTTCAAGAAAAATGGATAGATAAATACTTTCCGTTGCATCCTTTACGGCCGGGGAGACCAGCGTGGGTATGCCTGGTTGCCCTTGAGCGGGAGCAACACGCGCATTCCCTTGCCATTGGCAAAAATAGTGCAAATCTCGGAATGACCGTTCCGGCGACGGGAAAACACCAACTGCTTACCGTCCGGGGACCAGGTGGCTGATTCAAAATCTCCCCAGTCCGAAATTACCTGGTGGCCCTGTCCGCCCCGGGGGTCAATGATGAAGAGTTGATAATGACCGTCTATACGCCCTGTATAAACGATTTTATCACCCTTAGGCGACCAGCAGGGTTCGCTGTTTTCCTGTCCGTCAAAGGTGAGGCGCTGCACCTTGTGATTACTCATATTCATGATATAGAGCTGAGGTGTTCCACTCCGATCGGAGACAAAAACCAATGACTTGCCGTCCGGCGAAAAGGAGGGTGATACATTGATTCCCGTCCTTGCCGTCAAACGTTGCAGAATTTTCCCTTTTCTGTCCATGAGATAAAGATCAGGGCTGCCGTCTTTACTCAATGTCACAACCATGGTGCGGCCGTCCGGAGCAAAGGCCGGGGCAAGATTCATTCCCTTGCGTCTTGATAACGGCCGGGTAACACGGCTCTGCCGGAGATCGGTAATATACAGGTCCTGATTGCCGCGATGGTAGGTGGTATAGGCAAGAAAATGGCCGTCCGGCGTAAAGCGAGGTGACACACAGAGATGTTTGTGACGGGTTATCCGGCGCCGTCCACGATTCATCACGTCAGCCAGAAAAACTTCCTTGGCCCCGGTCTCGTCCGAGACATAGGCGATTTTTGTGCGGCTGATGCCGGGCTCTCCGGTAAATTCCTTGACCAGGGCATCAGCCAATCGCAAGACCATATCATCCTGTTGGTCGATCAGTCCCGTATAACGCCTGCCGGCAAGGAGTCTATTCTCAGCAATATCCCGCAGCCTTCCCTCAATAACAAGTTTTTTCCCCCTGTGGGTAAATTTGCCTTGGACAACGTAATCCACGCCATATCCTTGCCAGTCAACAGCCGAACCGCTCCCGTAAACGGCAGGATCAATAACTCTGGCAAAACCATGAAATTCCAAAGCACGACCAAGAAGGTTTGATATCCTCTTTCCCCTGGAGGATTCAGCGGGGCTGCCGGTCTGATTCTGGAAGGCAGGAATGGCGACAACAATTTTTCGAACGTCGGATGCCGTAATATCAAGATACACTCTCTGGCCGAAAGCCGATTGTCCGAAAAAGAAAAATACCAGAAACAGGGCCAGTGATGGAAGTAATTTTTCAGTAAATTTCATCAGTTATTTTCTACCATTTCAAAAGATATTTCAAAAATTTTCTACTATTTCAAAAAGGAATGCAGGGGGTAAACCTTAATTCTGTACCCCGGCCGGACGTAATCTAAATCCCAGATCCAGATGGTTCTTTTTTAACGCCGGTGGAATAGGCGGCATTGGAGCTGCTTTTTTTACAGTCTCCCGGGCAAAACGATCAAAAAAAGAATCACCTGAGCTTTTCGCGACCGTGACATTGGCAAGGCGGCCGTCCGCAAGTACGGTAAATTCTATAATTGTTTCCAGGCTCGGCGACCATTTTTTAATTTCCGGCAGAACCCATAAGCGCTGAACACGACTTGCAAGATCCATATAATATTGATTTTCAAGTGCGGAATTTATGCTCCGAGCTCCGCCCCTGCCGCCGGTTACCGGGCGAGTGTCATGCAGGCGCTGCTGCTCGCGCAGTACCTCGGCAATCTCCGCCCGCGCGTTCCGGGCCACTTCTCTGGCACGTCTTTCCTCGGCCTTTGCCAGTGCCAACGCCCGTTGCCTGGCACGCTTCTCGGCAGCCCTTTTCTTTGCCAGAGCTTTTTTCCTGGCCAGGGCCTTTTCTCTGACCCGTTTTTCCCGTACCTGTTTCCGTATGCGGTCAAGCGCCAGTTGCTCTCTGCGCTTTTCCTCTTCCAGGCGAATGTCCTTGGCCTTTCTAATTTTTCTTTTAAGAGGCCGAATGGAAATAGGCTTGGCCACCGGCACGGGAACCGTTTCAGGCTCTGGCGGCGACACGTCAACGGCAACGGCATCTTCAGGCTCTGGCGGCGTGACATCAGGCTTTGGCGCGGGTAACGGCTGCCGCACCTGTGATAACGGCTGCTGAATCGGTGCGGGCGCAGGCTCAGGCATGGAGACCAGATCAATGGTCATCACATCCTCAAGCAGAGGTTTTCGATGCATCATTTCCGGCAGATATTTTGCTGCGGCAAAAAGAAACACATGAAAAAGAACCACAAGGACCAAGGCCCTGCCCCACTTGCGGTCATCCCGATACTGCTGCTGATAAAACTCCTGTTCGGAAAAGATAACGGCTTCTTCCAACAGGATCACCTACCTTTGATCTTTTCATCAGACGGCCGGGTAATCATTCCTAGTTTCTCAAACCCCGCCCGTTTGATATCAGCCATTGCCGCAACCACGACCCCGTAAGGAACATCCTTGTCGGCCCTGAGATAAATGGGCTGGTCCTTTTTTTCCCGGGATAAACGTTTTAACTGGACAAAAAGCTGCCCCTGATCGATCCTGATTCGGCCGAGAAAAACCTCACCCTTACCATTAACGGAAACAACAACCGGTTTTTCCTGCTGTTGCAGGGATTTTGCCGTGGTTTTCGGCAAGTCGATCTCAAGTCCCTGAGTCATCATGGGTGCAGTGACCATAAAAATAATCAGCAGCACAAGCATGACGTCAACAAGGGGCGTTACGTTTATTTCGGCAACAAGCTTCTGTTTGCCTCTACCTCCGACAGGACCCATACTTTTCTTCTATTTGGTTGTAAATATGACTACCGAAATGATCGGCCCTATAGACGATCAACCACGTGCCAGCATATCGCGTTCAATAAGGTTGAGGAAATCGGTGGTGAAATTTTCGATATCCGTTTCCACATCCGCCTGTTTGTTGGAAAAAAAATTATAAAAGATAACTGCGGGAATGGCCACGGCAAGTCCGGCGGCCGTTGCAACCAGGGCCTCGGAAATTCCGGGTGCCACAACAGCCAGGGATGCCGAGCCCCGAACACCGATATCCTGGAAGGATGACATTATCCCCCAGACCGTGCCGAAAAGACCGATAAAAGGGGTAGCACTGCCCGTTGTGGCAAGAAAAGAAAGGGAACGCCCAAAGCGCTCACTCTCAAGAAGCTGGGCTTTCCTCACCGCTCTTTTCAGGTTTTCCATGGTTGCCAGTTGCATCTCAAGGGTTTCTCCGCCTATCTGACCGCCGCCGCGGGCTTTGCTTATCTTTTTCATCTCATTATACCCGGAAACGAAAACAGCGGCCTCGGGACTGAGAACATGCTCTCCGGCGGCCTCAAAGGCCTCGCTTAACGTCTTACTGCTCCAGAAGAGATCAACAAATTCAGCCGAGGCATTTTTCGCCCGCCTGAACATCACCTGTTTCAGTATGATAATAGACCAGGAAATAACGGAAAAAAGAAGCAGAGTCGTCATAACCAGTTTGACCATCAGACCGGCACCGGCTATCATCGTAAAAATTGACATGATTAGTTCAATATGAATGGAATATAAAAGTAATGAAATTCGGAACCTTTTCCTTGGAGACAGCTCTCAGCTCAGACAACAACATTACACGATAGTCGTCATGTCTGATTAAGGCCGGCCATACCGGCAATAATGCAAAGTCCCGAACAGGCTCTCTGGTCATATGCAAATATAGGGCCGACTTGTTAACTTCCCGGCCAAACGACACAATAGATAAAAGAGCGAAAGGTATTATCATGGTGTGTCCAGTGGAAACAACTTGAACACGTTACCGAACAGAATATCATAGCTTAGAATAAATAATCTGTCGACCTTGTTCTAAGGATAGTGTAAAATTTCCTCTCTCTTTTTAAGAGACTAAGGCGGGATACCCGCAACCTATGCACTTCAGGAGCGGCTTCAGATGCCATGTGAGGCGCCTTTGGCAAAGGAATCCGCTCCCGTCAAAACATGCAACGATTTTATTAGCCATAAATTTCGTGAGATAATTCATAAAAATTACAGAAAATTATGTCAAAAAAATTCTTGTTTTTTGATAACAGGAATTCAGGAGCATGACACTGAAGGATAAAGATCAACCCTCAATTATTTCATAAAAAAGAGAGAAAAAATGTCCAATTCTATTATTGACGTTGTTATCATCGGTACCGGTCCCGCCGGTATACAGGCGGCAATCCATGCCGCCCGAAAAAAGACCAGCGTACTTGTTCTCGGCCGAATTGAAAACAGCGCCCTCTATGGTGCCCATATTGAAAATTATGCCTGCGTAAAAGGGGTTACCGAGGGCCGAGTCCTTCTCGAAGCCGGGATTTCCCAGGTGCTGAATTTCGGTGCTGAGGTCATCCCTGAAGACGTCCTTTCCATTGGGCAACCGGATAAATTTTTCGAGCTTGAACTTGAAAGCGGCACAAAGATTCACTGTCGGACGATTATCTTTACCATGGGTGTCTCTAAGAAAAAACTCAGTGTGCCCGGTGAACGCCGTTTAATCGGCCAAGGGGTCAGCTATTGCGTCGACTGTGATGCAAATTTCTACCGTGGAGCCACAGTGATGGTTGCCGGCAACAGAAGCGCTGCCGTTGACGGCGCTCTTACGCTGACTGATTATGCGCAAAAGGTGTATCTGGTTGCCAAAGAACTGTCTGTTTCCCCTGAGCTCATGGACCGTCTCCAAAAGAGTACAGTCGAAGTTCTTACCCCAAACTGGGTCAAGGAAATTCATGGAGAAAACGCTGTCTCATCCGTCACCCTGGAAGATGACTCTACGGTTAATCTTGACGGAATATTTATAGAACTCGGCTCCAAAGGAGCACTTGAACTTGCCACTCAGGTCGGTGTCGCCCTTGACAGCGAACGCT
>DRLX01000192.1 GCA_011322715.1 Desulfobulbaceae bacterium | reverse complement strand
GCGATAATGATATTCTAATGGAAAAATGGAGCCGCTTTAAAACCAGAACATTGATTCGTTTTTCCAGATCACTTCTTGATGTTGTCCGCAGGTACCACCCTAATATCCGTTCAGGACGGGACCTCTATGCCCGCCCCATCCTGCAGCCGAAAAGCGAACAGTGGTTTGCTCAGTCTTTGCCGCTCTTTCTCCAGGCCTATGATTACACCTTTGTCCTGGCCATGCCGTTTATGGAAAAAGCAAAAAACAATACCACCTGGCTGGTCGATCTTGCCGATCGGGCCATGGCATGGACGGTCAACCCCTCATCACTTGTCTTTGAACTGCAGACGGTTGACTGGAGACGCCGGAAAAAAATCGCCACCTCGGAAACCGTTGCCGAGATAAAACTTCTCAACCGGCAGGGCATTGTCTCCTTTGCCTATTATCCGGACGACTTTCTGCGAAATCATCCTGACGCCAACAGCATGCGACAAGTTTTTGCCGAACTAAACACCCACGGGAGAGCACAACAGCCATGATTGATCACCTCTCCAGGGCCGTTGCCGCCTTTTTCAGCTTCACTTATTATTATCCGCTCTTTATGGCCTACCTGTGGATGACCGGCGCCCTTATCTATTTTTTCCGCTGGGAAAAACCCTTTGGCGAGGACATCACGCACCCACCTGAACTTGGGCAATGGCCGGGCGTGTCCATTATTGTCCCCTGCCATAACGAGGCGGAAAATATCACCGAAACAATAAAATACCTCTGCCTGCAGCAGTATGACGATTATGAAATCATCGCCATTAACGACGGCAGCACCGATGACACCGGCATAATTCTCGATAAGCTGGCCCGTCGTTACCAACAGCTCCGGGTCATTCATCTTCTCGCCAACCAGGGCAAGGCGCGCGGCCTTACCCTTGGCGCCATTGCCGCCCGCCATGAATACCTGATCTGTATTGACGGAGATGTAATCCTTGATCCCTGGGCGGCCAGGTGGATGGTCTGGCATCTGCAGAGCAGCCCCAGGGTCGGCGCCGTTACCGGCAATCCACGCATACGCAACAGATCCACCCTGCTGGGCAAGGTCCAGGTCGGTGAATTTTCCTCCATCATCGGTCTGATCAAAAGAGCGCAGCGGATATACGGCCGCGTCTTCACCGTTTCCGGGGCGGTGGCCGCCTTTCGGCGCGCCGCCCTGCAGGAGGTTGGTTTCTGGGACATGGACATGGTGACCGAGGACATCGACATCAGCTGGAAACTGCAGTTGAACTTCTGGGACGTCCGCTACGAGCCGCACGCCCTCTGCTGGCTGCTCATGCCCGAGACCTTCAAGGGGTTATGGAAACAGCGACTGCGCTGGGCCCAAGGTGGGGCCGAAGTCTTTATCAAGAATTTTAAGAAAATATGGGACTGGAAACGACGACGGATGTTCATGGTCTTTGTCGAATATTTCACCAGCGTTGTCTGGGCCTATTCCATGATCGCCATTACCCTGCTCTGGGCAATAGGCAAGGTCTGTACCTTGCCGCCGATGCTGAGGATAGAATCCCTGCTGCCGGGCTGGACGGGGCTGCTGCTGGGTATTACCTGCCTGATACAGTTTGCGGTCAGTATGACCATTGACGCCAAATATGATAAACAGTTCGGAAAAATTTATTTCTGGATCATCTGGTATCCGGTCGCCTTCTGGCTGATCAACATCTTCACCATTGCCGTCGGCCTGCCCAGGGCCATCCTGAAGCCAAAGGGGAAACGGGCGCTGTGGAAAAGTCCGGACAGGGGGATCAGGGAGGTGAAATGACTCGGGAAAAACAAACGAACACACAGAATGAGGTCAATGAGTTGCTGCGGAATTACCCGGATGAGTTGATCATCAACCGGCCGGACCTGAAATCAAGGCCGCTGATTTTCGGGGAAGGAGTTCTGACCCTGATCTTCTGGGGGTTCTGGTTCTATCTCTGGCTGCCTTTAATCAGTGTTGTCGCCTGGCTGCTGGGTTTTCGGATACTGTATTCACATATCATGGCCCTTGGCGGCCTTGATGAATTTCTTGTCCAGCTCAACATCTTTTCCATCGGCATCTTTGCCGCCTCAGGCATCCTGGCCCTGTGGAGCTTTTATAATCTGAAACGCTACGGTGCCTACAACAGAAGAAATAAATTCTATTACAGCGACCTGCACGGCCTGGCCGCCCACCTCTCACTGTCAACCAGGGAACTGGCGGAGATTCAGCAGGCAAAGACTTTGATTTTTTCCTTTAATGAACAGGGAGATATACATGCAATCCAAACCCCTGCCAACAGGTTTGCCGTGGTTGAACAACCAAAATTCATATGCACCCCATAGATATTCACTATACCTTCAAACTGCCGGACGGGAGTGAAGAAACATTTTCTCTCAGAATTGACCCGGACAGGCTGACGCTCCCGCCCCGGCAGGAAAACACATTGCCCGACTGGTGCCGACTTGAATTTTATCAGTGTCCAAACTGCAGGGACATGGAGGGAGAAAAATGGTGCCCGGCAGCAGCCCATCTCTCCAAAATCGTGCACCGCTTCAGCGCCCTGCTCTCTTACGAGGAAATACGGCTCAAAGTTGTCACCGCCGAACGGGAAATCCATCAACACACGACCATCCAACGGGCGATCGCCTCTTATATGGGGCTGGTGATGGCTGCCTCCGGCTGTCCGCATACCGCCTTTCTTCGTCCTATGGCCCGCTTCCACCTGCCGCTGGCCAATGATCGCGAGACCATGTACCGCGCCTTTTCCATGTACGCCCTGGCCCAGTTTTTCATTGCCAGGGAAAAGGGGCCTGTCGATATGGAATTTCAGGGGCTGAAACAGGCCTACGAGGATCTTGCGACGGTCAACAAATCCATGATCAAACGGTTGCGGGCTGCATCTGAAAAAGATTCCTCGGTCAACGCCCTGGTCAACCTTGACCTGCATGCCCGCGTCATTCCCATTATCTTTGAGGAATCCCTGGAAGAACTCCGCACCCTTTATGCCGCCTACCTCAAATCCTCAACTCCCTGGTAACAGACATTACATCCTGCATAACCGCTCATAATCCTCCGGCCTGTCGATATCAAAGACCACCCCCTCATCATCCACCTCAACCAGTTTCAGCCGGGCTGCCGGATCTTTAAGATGGGCCCGTGGCCCGCTATCGCCGGTCAGGGCGTAAATCTTGTCAAACCAGCAGGAAGGCGTTATCACCGGATTGCCGCGCCGCCCCAGATAACTGGGCGCCACCCAGCGGTCCGGCTCGGCATCAAAGGCGGCAAGGAGTCTGCCCAAAGTAGCAGGGGTAACAAGGGGCTGGTCGCCGAGGAGAAACATGGCGCCCCTGCAGGGATGACGGAGAGCATCAAGCCCCGTCTGCAGAGAGATTCCATACCCACGCTCATGCTCTTTGTTGTCAACAAGCTCGATTCCATTTGTATCAACCAGCGACCGGACCCTGTCGCCCTCGGCCCCGAGCACGAGAACAAGCGGGGCCAGGGAAGAGCAGCGGACCGTATTAATCACATGCTGCAGGATCGGTTTGCCCCGATAGTCAAGCAACAGCTTGTTGCTGCCCATCCGCCTGCTTCTGCCTGCGGCAAGGATGATCCCGGCAACATCACAGGGCTCCATTGTTCCAGGCACCGGCTCAGGAGATTTTTTTGAGATAGTTATAGACCGTGCACTTGGTGACATCCATAAGGGTGGCCACCTGCTCGACCGCGCCCTTGAACTGAAAAACGCCGCTCTGCTTCATCTTTTCGATGAAACGGGTCTTTTCCTCGATGGACATGGCGGAGGGCTGGACACCGATTTCTTCCACCGCCTGGACAAAGAGCGCCTTTATGGTATCACTGGGCGAATCGGCAAAGTTTTCCTTGCTGGGATAGATGCCGGTTTCCAGATCGTGGATAAAGGGCAGGAGCGCCTGGATGGCATTGAAATAGGCCGTGGTGTCAAGATTGATACAAAAGGCGGCAACCGCCCTGCCCCTGCTGTCCCTGATGATGGTGGTTGTCGATTTCAAGCAGCGGCCGTCAGCGGTCACCGATTTATAGTTGTGAAAATGGTCTTTGTGTTCCGGCCCGTCCTGGATGAGTTTCACCAGCAGGTCGGTTGCCGGTGCGCCGACCTTTCTACCGGTGACGTCACCCTGCATATAAACAAGGGACTTCTGCAGGTCCGACAGGTCATGGATAACGACCTCGCTGTTGGGCCCAAACAGCGCATGGACCGCGTCGGCAACCTGGCGCAGGTTGTGTAAAATCTGTTTATGCTCGGCGGACTGGTCCATAAAACCTGCGGAGAGGGGTATTATTTTTTCCGGCGATTTCTTTCCTGATCATTATACTCTCCATACCATACCGCATCCCGAAACGCACGCGGCGAGGTGTTGCCCTCGGTGGAAATTAGCAGGATGATGGAGTTGTCGTCCAAGCCGAGTTCCGACTGCAGGGCCCTGGCCCGGCCGACGGTCGACTCCATCAACAGATGGAGCAAACCGGTGGTAACGGCCCCTGACTCGCCGGAGATAATCACCGGGTCCCCTTTCAGCGGGGTGGCAAGGACACGCATGCCGGTGGCAGCGAGATAATCGGGGCAGGACACATAGGCGGTCGCGTAATCACGCAATATCTCCCAGCTGATGGTATTGGGCTCGCCGCAGGCAAGTCCGGCCATCAGGGTATCGAGATCACCGGTGACCGCATGGGGCCTGCCGTCACCGATGCGGGCCGAGGTGTAAATACAGTTTGCCCGCTCCGGCTCCACAATAATGAATTTTGGCATGCTCTCACCCAGACTTGAGGCCAGAAATCCGAGGACCCCGCCGGCAAAGGAACCGACCCCGGCCTGGAGAAAGACATGGGTCGGGCAGGCCGCGCCCTGTTCCCGCATCTGCTCCAGGGCCTCCACGGCAAGGGTGGCGTAACCCTGCATGATCCAGGTCGGGATATCCTCATAGCCGGGCCAGGCGGTATCCTGGACAATGACCCAACCGTGCTTCCGGGCCTGTTGTTCCGACAAGCGGACCGCATCATCATAGTTGAGCTCGGTGATGGTGGCCTCAGCGCCAAGGGCCCTGATATTATTCAACCGGACCGGGTCCGAACCCTTGGGCATATAGACCACGGCCCTTTGTCCCAGTTGCCGGGCCGCCCAGGCAACCGCGCGTCCATGGTTGCCGTCCGTGGCCGTGGTAAAGGTAATATCGCCCAGTTGTTTTCGCACCGCATCCGAGCGCAACTCTTCATAGGAAAGGTCGTCGATTGAACGGCCAAGCCTTTGCGCCAGGTAACGGCCAATGGCATAGGAGGCGCCAAGTACCTTGAAGGCATTTAATCCAAAACGGTGGGACTCATCCTTGACAAAGAGCCTGCCGATACCAAGATACTCCGCAAGTCTTGGCAATTCATGCAGCGGTGTCTGTTCATATTCGGCAAAACCGGAATGAAAGGAGCGGGCCCGGTTTGCCTCCTGTACCGAGAGAATGTCAAGGGGAGCACCCTGCCCCGGTTGTTTGCGCCTGGTATTCAGCACATAATCAATGGACATGACCCATTTCTCCTAACGCATGGCCACGGCATCAATTTCAACCCTGGCGCCAAGGGGCAGCGCCGCCACCTGTACTGTTGCCCGGGCGGGAAAATCCCCCTGAAAAAAGGTGGCGTACACCTCGTTAATGGCGGCAAAATCCGCCAGGTCGGTGACGAAGATGCCACAGCGCACCACCTGCTCCATGGTGAAACCGGCGGCCGTAACAATCGCCTTTATGTTTTTCATACTCTGCCTGGCCTGGGCGGCGGCGTCATCGGCCATTTCCTTGGTAACCGGATCCAGGGGAAGCTGGCCGGATACAAAAAGCGTGTCCCCCTGCTGCACGGCCTGGGAATAGGGCCCTATGGCGGCGGGGGCATTACTGGTCTGGATAATCTTTTTGGACATGGGAAACTCCATTGGTCATGTGATTACAATTGGTACCAAAAGCAGTCTATCCGAATATCGGGCAGACCCATCTCTTTATAGAATTGCTATATTTTTTATAATTTTTTAAAAGCCTCCTGACAACAAAAAAATATCCCCAAGAACAAAACGGCTCTGTTTTTTGAATATACCCATCATTAAAAACTGTGAAATATCGTATTTTTCAACTCCAAACAGTATACTGCATCATCGAAGGAGGAGAAAGCGTCATTAAAATTGGGTTGACAGTTTTTTATACATTTTGTAAAAATCGCTACACAATCATTCTTACAAAACTTACCCGCAGGAAGCGGCCTACAACGAGACAAGGATACTTCATGCTCACAATTGATTTTGCCAAGATACAAGAACTTGCCCAGGCATACCTGCCGGCAATGACCGGATTCCTGCGCGACATGGTCGCCATTCCCAGTGAAAGCTGTGATGAAGAAAAAGTTGTCCTGCGGATCAAAGAAGAAATGGAAAAAGTAGGATTCGACAAGGTCGAAATCGATCCCATGGGCAATATCCTGGGATATATAGGTTCCGGACCCCGCCTGATCGCCTTTGACGCCCATATCGACACCGTCGGCATCGGCGCCCCGGACAACTGGGAATTTGATCCCTACAAGGGGTTTGAGGACGACGAATGTATCGGCGGCCGGGGCACCTCCGACCAGGAAGGCGGCATGGCCTCCATGGTGTATGCCGGAAAAATAATCAAGGACCTGGGCCTTGCCGATGACTGCACCGTGGTCATGGTCGGCACTGTCCAGGAAGAGGACTGCGACGGGTTGTGTTGGCAGTACATCATTAAAGAGTCGGGCCTGAAGCCGGAATTTGTGGTCTCCACCGAACCCACCGATGGCGGCATCTATCGCGGCCAGCGCGGGCGCATGGAAATTCGCGTTGATGTGGCCGGTATTTCCTCGCACGGATCAGCCCCGGAACGGGGTGATAACGCCATCTTCAAGATGGGCAAAATTCTCGGCGAACTGGAAGAGCTGCACACCAGGCTAAAGGATGACGATTTTCTTGGCAAGGGCTCCCTGACCGTGTCCCAGATCTTTTACACCTCACCCTCCCGCTGTGCCGTGGCCGATGGATGCTCCATTTCCATTGACCGGCGGTTGACAGCCGGTGAAGACGCCGAGCTTGCCCTGTCGCAGATCGCGGAACTGCCAGCCGCCAAGGCGGCAAAGGCCAGGGTCAGTATGTACAAATACGACACCCCGTCCTATACCGGACTGGTCTATCCCACGGATTGCTATTTTCCCTCCTGGGCGGTGGAAGAGGAGCACCCGGCCGTCCAGGCGGCCGCCGAGGCCTATACATCGCTATTTGCAGCCAAGCCCCGTATCGACAAGTGGACCTTTTCCACCAACGGCGTGTCAATAACCGGTATGCATGGAATCCCGACCATCGGTTTTGGACCTGGCAAGGAAGCCCAGGCGCATGCCCCCAACGAAAAAACCTGGAAGGCGGACCTTGTGCGTTGCGCGGCCCTGTATGCGGCCCTGCCCTCCATATACACGCAGAAGGAAAAAGGCGCATAAAACGTGGCCGGAAAACTTGCGGTCATTGCCATCGGCGGCAACTCGCTCATCAAGCACCGCTCCAGGCAGACGGTTGCAGATCAGTACCGAGCCATCTGTGAAACCATACGCCATCTGGTCGACCTGGTCGAGCATGGATACCAGCTGGTCATTACTCACGGCAACGGGCCGCAGGTCGGCTTTATCATGCTCAGGTCCGAGATTGCCCGCAAGGAAATCGGTCTCCATATTGTGCCGTTGAGTTCCTGCGTGGCCGATACCCAGGGGGCCATCGGCTTGCAGATCCAGCAGGCCCTGACCGACGAACTGGAAAAGAGAGACCGGCCAGCAAAGGCGGTCACCATTGTCACCCAGGTCGAGGTTGACCCGGATGACCCCGGTTTTGCCCGGCCCGACAAACCCATTGGTGAGTTTTATACAAAGGAACAGTTGCCAATACTCAAAAAACAGCATCCCGACTGGGTCCTCATGGAGGATGCCAGCCGGGGCTTTCGCAGGGTTGTTGCCTCGCCCCAGCCACAAAAGATTGTTGAACAGGAGGCGATAGATGCCCTGCTGGCTGATGGCTTTCAGGTTATTGCCGCCGGTGGCGGTGGAGTGCCGGTGGTGCGCAGTAAAGCAGGACTTACCAGCGTCGATGCCGTCATCGACAAGGACAAGACAGCCGCCCTGCTGGCAACCGGCCTGCGGGCGCCGCTTCTCGTTATCTCAACCGCCGTCGAACAGGTCATGCTCAATTACGGCACGACACAGGAAAAAGCCCTGGGCCGGGTGAGCCTGCAGGAAATAGAAGGCTATTTCCAGGAAGGTCATTTTGCCCCTGGTTCCATGGGCCCGAAAATAGAGGCCGCCATCAGTTTTTTGAAAAACGGCGGCAAAAAGGTAATCATCACCAACCCGGAAAATATAGGCGCAGCCCTTGCCCGCGGCAGGGGGACCCAGATTATCGGGTAGCCGGCATCAGGAGAGAGCAACAATGGACAGAATCGGTCTTGAAGAATTGATCAGGGAGCTTTCGACCCTTAATTACCGCAATATGTACAGTAATGATTTTCTCCTGACCTGGGAAAAATCAATGGATGAGATCGCCGCCACCTTTACGGTTGCCGAAATCCTGCGCGGCATGCGCGAGCAGAACATCTCCAGCCGGGTGTTTGATTCAGGACTTGGTGTTTCCCTGTTTCGGGACAACTCCACCCGTACCCGATTTAGTTTTACCAGCGCCTGCAACCTGCTCGGCCTTGAGGTGCAGGACCTGGACGAGGGCAAATCACAAATGGCACATGGCGAAACCGTGCGCGAAACCGCCAACATGATCTCGTTCATGGCCGATGTCATTGGTATACGTGATGATATGTATATCGGCAAGGGCAACGCTTACATGCACAAGGTGGCCGAGT
>DRLX01000191.1 GCA_011322715.1 Desulfobulbaceae bacterium | reverse complement strand
CGAAAAAACCTTTCGGCCCATCCTTTTTCGGATCTCAACAAACAGGCTCGCGGTGAAGGGAGGTTCGTCCTTGTACGAAGACAGGCCTACAAAATACTGCAGATACGGATTCTCCTGGATCTGCAACACGGTTTCCTCATCACTCAAGTTCAGCTTGTGCTTTATAATCACTGCCCCAATCACAAGCCGGGCGTCCTTACCAGGACGTCCTTGCGTAGAGCTCATGCTTTTGTAATAGCCGGATGCAAGTTCATCCCAGGGAATCGCAAGGCTCCATTTGACCCAACGATTTTCAGGATTAAGTTTGCCGCCAAAGGGAAGGCTGAAACCTTCCAGGCTCAGCTGCCGCGTACTTTTGTATCGAATCATGTGCAAGCCTTTTGGAGTAGTTTGACGTATATGCTTGCATAGCATATCACCATTTTACCACTTTTACTTCACAATAACAGCGTGTTAAGACTTTTTAAAGGCAATCTCATTACACTTCGCTCAATTAATAGATTGACAATAAAATCAATATTATACGAAATTTTATGGCAGATTACTGTAGCCATTCACCCCAGTTTCATGGTGATGTCCTGGAGGGTGTTGGCGGCCACATGAAATCGTTTGGCAATGGACTTGATCTGGGAAAGGACTTCCTTATGCGTAAACATCATGTGGATATCATTACCCTTTGCGACCTTGGCCATGGCCTGGACATAGGTCTCGGTCATCTTGTGGGCAAGGTCTCTGGTTGCCTCCGCCTTTTTCGCCGTCTGTTCAAGATCCTTTTTCTCCAGGGCTGAAAAACCCTGACAGAGCAGGTCTGCACAATTCCGGAGTTCAAGCAGAATGTGTTCATATTCCCGCAGGTTGGCAATGCCGTAGGCCCTTGTTTCCATGACCAGATGTTTGACGGATATCACGATCCAGTCAAGATGGGTAATGGCCCGGAAAATGGCCTCCCGGTCCACCGGAGTCATAAAGGCGCGACCCAGGTCATTCATGTTGCGCTCCTTGAGCTCACAGGCCCGATGTTCATCACCAAGCACGGCCTGGCAACTCTTCTCCTTTGCCTCGACAAAACAGCGATACAGATCATCCATGGTGTTGCGGGTGGCCTCGGCCTGCTGCCGCAACTCCCTGAAAAAATTAATCTCTTCGGGCAGGATATACTTTTTCAGTAGATTGAGTGGATTCATGGCGTTATCCAGAGATGGGAAAAAATCAGCATAAACAGAGCGCCGATAAGCGCGGAAACGGGCAGGTTAAACAACCAGCCCTTGACGATGGACAGGGCCGTTGCCCAATGGACATGGCGTGGTTTCTCCCTGGCGCCGACCCCGAGCAGGGTGGAGGTGACCACCTGGGTGGTCGAGCAGGGCGCGCCGATGGCGGTTGCCGCTGAGATGACCAGAGCGGAGCCGATCTGGTCGGCCACCGAATGCATGGTCCGGATTCGATAGAGGCCAAAGCCCATGGTTTTGATAATCGACCAGCCGCCGAACAGGGTTCCCAGGGTAATGGAGGTCGCGCAGAGCAGAATCGCCCAGTCCGGAATGGTATAGACCCGGTAACGGCCGGCGGAGAGCAGCAGCATGCCGATAATGGCCATGCCCTTCTGGGCATCATTGGTGCCGTGGGTAAAACCGAGCCAGGCCGTGGTCAGGTACTGGCTGAAGACAAAAAGTTTGCGCGATTTGTAGGAGAGCCTGCGAAACAGACGCATGAAAAGCCCCATCAGGAGAAAACCGCCAATAAATCCGGCCAGGGGCGAGATAAACAGGCCGATGATGATCTTGACCACCCCTGTCAACCGGCCATGCAGCAGGGCGTCAAATCCCCAGTTGACGCTGCCGCTTCCCATGGCATACAGGCCGGAGCCGACCAGGCCGCCGACCAGGGAATTGGATGAAGAGGTCGGCAGGCCGAATTTCCAGGTGAGCAGATTGTAACAGACCGCAGCCAGAATAGCCGCCAGGACAATACTTTCGGCAAAGATGGACGGCTGCCCGTCAATGCGGACAAACTGGCCCACGGTGTCCGCCACGGCCAGACCGCCGACAAAGGGCCCCAGGAAGGTAAACGAGGTCACCAGCAGAATTGCCATGCCCGGTTTCATGGCCCGGGCGGCAATGCAGGTGGCGATCATGTCGGCGGCGTCATGAAATCCATTGGTGAAATCAAAAACAACGACAATCGCAATGGTAATGACCAGAAGAAAAAGGGTACTGTCCATAACCGGGCCTAATACATGCGTTTTCTGAAAAGAACGGCGGCCACACTCAGGTTTGCCAGACCGATCAGGAGCATGGGCCAGTACTGGCTCCAGAGCAGATCAAAGGAGGCGCCCTGGAGGAAAACCGAACGGACAATGATGAGGAAGTAGCGCATCGGGTTGAGATAGGTAAGCCATTGGACAAATTGCGGCATATTCTCAATGGGGGTGGCAAAACCGGAGAGGATGACCGCCGGTACCATGAAGAGAAAGGCCCCCATCAGCCCCTGCTGCTGGGTAACGGAAAGCGAGGAAATCATCAGGCCGATACCGATGGCGGAGAGGAGAAAAATAAAAAGACCGAGATAAACCGCCGCAATGGAGCCCCTGAGCGGCACACGGAACCAGAGGACGATCAGGGTGATGATAAAGGTACCTTCCAGGGCGCCGATGATCAGGCCGGGCAGAGATTTCCCCACCAGAACTTCAAAAGGCGTCATCGGTGTGACCAGCAGCTGGTCAAATGTACCGGCCTCACGTTCCCTGGCAACCGACAAAGCGGTGACCTCCAGGGTGACCACCAGGTTCAACAGGGCGACGATACCGACAATAATAAACCAGTGTGAATTCAGGGTGGCATTGAACCAGGACCGCTGCATGAGCACCGCCGGTGCCCTGGCTCCGCCATGACGCCGTGTCCAGTTTTCATTAAAGGAAAGGACAATCTCCCGAACATAATTGAGCGCCAGCATGGCCGTATTGGAGTTGCGGCCGTCAATAATTATCTGCAGCGGCGCAGGTCGTCCCCGGTGCAGAGCTTCGGAGAACTGTTGCCCGATATGGAGTACCATCAGGGCCTTGCCGGTATCAAGCAGCGGCGTAATTTCCGCGTTGTGACTAATCGTCCCGTAGCGGACAAAGACATCGGAACCGGCAAAACCGGACAGCAGCTGCCGGGATTCAACGCCCCGGTCCTCGTTAAAGACGACATAGTTGATATGATTGAGCTCAAAGCTGGCCGCATAACCAAAAACGATCAACTGGGCCACCGGCGGTACAATCAACACCATCCTGCTCTTCTTGTCGGTGAGCAGGGTCCGGAACTCCTTGATCATCAGAGAAAATATTCGACGAAGCATCAGGATCATATCCGCAGCCTCTTATGGGATTTTTTCCGGATAATAACAAAAAAAACAGCAGCCATCAGGATCAACCAGCCGCAGTTGATGTAAAATATGGGCCAGACATCACCGGCAAGAAAAATAGTCTGGACAATGGCGACAAAATACCGGGCCGGGACCAGATGGGTGACCCACTGGATACCAATGGGCATAGAACCGATATCAAAGACGAAACCCGACAGGATAAAGGCGGGCAGAAAGGTGATGACGATGGCCACCTGACCGGCGACAAACTGGGTACCGGCCGCTGTGGAGATAAGCAGGCCCATGGCGATGGCGGTGAGCATGAACAGGGCCGAGGCCAGAGTCAGGGCGGCCAGAGAACCACGTAGCGGCACATGAAAGAGAAAAAGCGCCATGGCGACGGAGAGCAGCATACCGCCCATCCCCAGAATGAAGTAGGGCACGATTTTCCCCAGCAAAATTTCCTGCACCCGCACCGGGGTCACCAGCAGGGCCTCCATGGTACCGCGTTCCCATTCCCTGGCAACCACCATGGAGGTGAGCATGGCCCCAATCAGCGTCATGATGACCGCGATCAGCCCCGGTACCAGGTAGTTGCGACTGCGTACCGCCGGATTATACCAGATCCTCTGCTCCACCTTGATCGGAATATGCAGCGGCCGGCCAAGTTCGGCCGACGTCCTGCTGAGCCATTGCAGCCATACCCCGTTGACATAGCCCTGGAGAAGCCGGGCCTTGTTGGCATCGACACCGTTGACGATAACGGCAACCGGCGCCCTGCCCCCTGAACGCAGCTGCCGGGCAAAATCGGACCGTAGCCAGACAATGCCGTCCACCCGCCGCTCCATCATGGCGCGTTCGGCCTGCTGGATGGAAAACATCACCCGGGGCGCAAAATATTCAGATTGCCGGAAACCACTGATAAGGGAAGAGGCCTCGGGGCCGGGCTGCTCCACCACCAGGGCGATGGCCACGTTGCGGGCGTCAAGGGACACCCCGTAGCCAAACAGGAGCAACAACAGGACCGGCAGAAAAAAGGCGATGCCGATACTGGAGGGATCACGAATGATCTGCAGGCTCTCCTTGCGGATCAGGCCGCGCATCCGCATCCGCGATTTTCTTTTGTCCATCGGTTACGGAATCAGAGGATGACCGTTATGGGCGTACCAGTCCACCAGGGACTGCCAGATCTCTTCCGCGCTTTCGGCGTACCAGAACAGTTCCCGGTCCTCGGGATCAATGGTGCCCTCATCGACCAGAAAATCCACATTGACGGCCTGGCGCCAGAATGACTCACCCACGAGAACCACCGGCAGGGGATTGATTTTTCGGGTCTGGATCAGGGTCAGGGCCTCAAACAGCTCGTCAATGGTGCCGAACCCGCCGGGAAAAGCGACCAGGGCCCGGGCCCGCAGGAGAAAATGCAGTTTACGGATGGCAAAATAATGGAACCGGAAACAGAGGTTGGGGCTGATATAGGGGTTGGGGTACTGTTCATGGGGCAGGGTGATATTCAGGCCGACGGAGGTGGCGCCGATATCAAATGCGCCACGATTTGCAGCCTCCATAATGCCGGGACCGCCACCAGTGACCAGGGTCAGCCGGTTGTCCGCCGGGCCCCGGCCGGCGTTGCCGACCAGGCGGCCAAATTCCCGGGCCACATCATAGTAATGACATTTTTCCAGCAGACGACAGGCAATGGCCAGTTTCCGGCGCAGCTCCTCATTGTCGGGATCGTCATGCAGCTTCCTTTCCAGCTGTTCAACCCGACGCTGGATGGCCTGGGGTTCCTTGATGCGGGTGGAACCAAAGGCGACAATGGTATGCTCGATATTCTGTCGCTGCAGCTGCAGTTCCGGTTTCAGGTAATCTATCTGCAGACGCACCCCCCTGGTATCGTAGCTGTCAAGAAAATTGACATCCTCATCGGCCTGCATATAGGTGGGACTGGCCATTATGGCCTGCACCCTTGCCCAGGCGTCCGGATCATCTTCAGGTTCCTTGGGCCGGTGCCAGGGCAAAGGCTCTTTTCTGGTATGGGCCTTGGCAGGAGTTGGTCGTTTACGGGATGTATCATTACTGCTCATGGTATTTTTCTCCCTCCACAGGTGATATAGGCAGAATAAAATAAAAGTTGTTGCCCTCGGGCGTTGCCTCGCAACCGACCTTCCCGCCATGGACTTCAATGACCCGGCGGATAAAGTCCAGACCATGCCCAGAGCCCTCAATACCGTCACTGTTTGCCAGTCGGAAACCTTCCTGAAAAATTTCCTCTCGTTCCTTCTCTGACAACGGCGGACCCGTGGTAAAGACATTAAACTTTATGCCTTTTCGTCCCGGCACTGGGAAATCTTCCACCATTTCCGCTCCATAGGCAAGGGCCTTGCGTGGTTTCCCCTGGTGATCAATGACCTCGCGTGTATACTTGACCGCGTTGGAAAAAAGATTGGCATACACCTGGGACAAAAGACCCACATCTACCATGAGTGGAAATTCCTGTTGATAGAGATTGGCGGGTTTTTCTATGGTGATGCCCTGTCGCTCCAGTTTCTTTTTATACAGTTCAAGCTGCGGCAGAATAATATCACGTTCAACATAACAACGAGTCGGTTTCAGGACCAGATGTCCTTTTTTAAAATGCTGTTCCCGAAACAGGCTTTCCAGATAGAGGGAAATCTGGGTGTGATGCCTCAGCAGTTCCCGGTAGGATTCTTCCAGGGCCTCGCGCTGCCTGCGACAGCGGGCAAGGGTTTTGGAAAATTCCTGCGGGGAGATACCCTTTTCAAAGAGCTTCTTGGCCTGTTCCTCAAGTTGCCGTAATTCATCAAGCTGTTTTTCCATCTGCCGAAGCAGATATTTCAGGTGCATATTGGGGACGATGATATTGTGGCCGATGTCCCTGCCGAGAGAACTGAGAAACTGCAGGTGTTCAAGATGGCGGTTGGCAATGAGCCGATTGTTGAGCTTGTTGCCGATCCAGCGGGTAAGAATCTGGAAAAAACAATGGTCCTCTTCTGTAATACTCTCCACCAATGAAACCGCATACAACCCCAGCAGCGAATGACTGGCAAAATAGGGATCGGGATCATACAGCTCCTGATTCCCCTGTTTGGGTCGCGGGTCCTGTCTGGCGGTTCCAGTGCGCGGAAAAAGAGGATAAAACCGGCGCCCGTGCAGATCAACCACCTCTCGGATATCGGCTCCCGGCGTTGTTTCATCGAGCTGCGGCGGTTCAATCAACCCGGTTACGCTGTCACAGACCCGCAGGAAATGGTTTGTCTTCTGATTAAAGAGATAAAAATCGGCCCGCAGATCTCCGAGGAACAGGGGCACTGTCATGCAGACCTGAAAAAAAGGCTCCAGGGAATGATCCCGATGGATGATATCAACAAAGGCCTTGAGCAGGGTATCGTGGAGTAGGTCCAACCGCGTCTCCCGATAGAGATGCATGGACCGCGACAGGGCGTCGGCAAAGGGTTGCAGAGCAGGCACAACCTGAATCTCGGGGACGTTCACAAAATCGCTCCCCTACAATCGCACCGTGAGGACATCACAGGGCGCAGCGTTGACGATGCCGGATGCAACGGAACCAAGAAGGCGGGCAAGGCCGCGCCGTCCATGACTGCCGACGATTATCAGGTCAACATCATGCTCTTCGGCATGAGCAAGAATCGTTGCCTTGGGCGCGCCGACCAGCAGTTGCACATCTGCGGGATCTTCTATGCCGATCTCGTCGGCCAAAGTGGCGAGGTGCTGCTCGGCTGCGTCATGCAGGGTTTGCTGCAGGGCAAACCGCTCTTCGGCAACCGGTTCATAAAATTCATCATAGAGAACAAAATCGTCAAAGACATGGACCAGGCTGAGCCGGGCCTGATATTTGTCGGCCAGTTCCCTGGCCCGCTGCCCGGCCCGACGCGCATGGGCCGAAAAATCAGTGGCCAGCAGGATATGTTTATACGGCAGAATTTGCTCATCCGTGTCCTGGTGCCGCTCGGTTGTTTTGGTTTCTTGACTCATGATCCAATCCATGAGTCTGTTGATTTAATAGGATTTTTGTTCGAGATCAAGGCAAACGAAAAAATTTACCACAGGCATATAGTTGATATTCCGAGGATAAATTTTTTCGTATAACGCAGAGATCGGGCAAAAATACATTAAATCAACGGGCTCATCCATGGCCTCCTGTCTTTGGGTTACGGAAAACATTCGCATCTCCAGAGCCATGCGCTAATCTGCATTAACAGCAATGGATTCAAACATGGCAGCCTCGAGAAAGAATTAAACATACAATCCACGCTGACGCAAGACACGATAGGTCGGCATCTTTATTCCATCATTACCGACAAACCAGGCCGGGACATTGGCCCACACCCAGACGGAGGGATTCGGTCATACGCATATATTGAATATATGCCCCGGAGAACATGATTGCCCATACCGGGTTATCCAAAAACGGTCTCGAACTGTTCAGAAGACGGAGAATGTTGGTTGCATCTCTTCACAATTACCCAAAGAATGCTTATTCATTTTTAGTGGGATCGAAGATCATAACTTTTAACGTGGAAGGAGGAAGAAAATGGCATGGAAAAAACTGGAAGAATCAGAGTATGAGGCCTATTTTGATACCCTGTCCAAGGCATTTACAAACGAAAAGGTGGAAATTGAGGTCCTGGCCGTCAGCATTGGGGCCCAGAAGCAGACCAGGTGGATCCCGCTAATCGGCATAAGTTATGATCCGCCGGAAAAGACCATATCCATTATCAGTGAGGCCATTGATCATCGTATTAAACGTCCTCAGGAGGTTCAAATCCACGAAACCGACGCCGGTATTGATACCATCCAGATAACCGGAGCGGACGGCTATGAACATCTTCTGAAGCTCAAAGAACCCGTTTCCCTGTAATCGGCATGGCTGGGCCGAATTTTCAGGCCACAGCCACAATGAACGATGAAAGTGACGTAAGCGGTAAGGCGTAAAAGGACATTTTCATACAAGATACCCATAGATAATTTTTACCGCGATATTGACTGCCCGGACATGCTTCTCTCCTGATGCCGGGCGGTCGGTATCTGCGGTTTTTTTTGATGATCGCCATTAAAAGAGCCGTCCCTGTTTCACTCGGAGACCAACCATGCAACATATTGTTGTTATCGGCGGCGGGGCCGCCGGCATGAGCGCTGCCTCCAGAATACGGAAATTGCAGCCGGACTGGAAAATTTCAGTTTTTGAAGCAGGCAACCTGGTCAGCCATGCCCCCTGTGGCATTCCTTACGTCATTGGCGGCGTGAGCAAACAGGACCAGCTGTCCCACTACTCCCCGGAATTCTTTATCAATAAACGTCATATCGATCTCCATATGCAGGCCAGGGTCCTGAAAGTGCGACCCGGAGAAATACGGGTCCAGGAACAGGGAACGGAAAAGCGCTACCCCTGGGACCAACTGCTGTTTGCCAACGGAGCCATACCCCGTCGGCCACCCATCGAAGGGAGCGACCTGCAAGGTGTCTTTACGGCGGACCTTCCCCCGGATGCCGAGGTCATTACCCGGTATATGCAGACACAGGCGGTTGAGCATGTGGTCATCATCGGTAGCGGCTACATCGCCCTTGAAATGGCGGAGGCCTTTGTCCTTCGAAACAAAAAGGTGACGATGCTCGGCCGCAGTGGTCGTCTCCTGCGGAAAACTTTTGATCCGGAGATATCGGAGAATGTGGAAAAACGGCTTACCCGAGACATTGACTTGCGGCTCCGGGAAAAAACCGTGGCCCTGCAGGGAAAAACGCGGGTCGAACGGGTCCTCACCGATAACGGTGTTCTGCGGGCGGACATGGTTATCCTTGCCACCGGTATCAAGGCGGATGCGCGGCAGGCAACGGAATTAGGCGTGGAGACCGGTCCAAGCGGGGCCATCAGAACAGATCAGGCGATGCAGACCAATATCAAAAACATATATGCAGCAGGCGATGTGGCCGAGTCCCATCATCTGCTCACCGGCAAAAACACCTGGATAGCCCTGGCGCCTGCCGGCAACAAGATGGGCTATGTTGCCGGGTCCAACATGGCCGGAACCAAAATGGCCTTTCCCGGTGTTGTCGGCACGGCCATCACCAAATATCAGGACATGGAAATCGGTCGGACCGGCCTGACGCAGCAAGAGGCGGAAGAGGCCGGCTACAGGGTGAAAAGCGCTGTTATTGAAACGGCCACCGGACCAGGATATTACCCCGGCCACGGCAAGATACGCCTTAAAGGTATCGCCGATACGCGGGAAAACCGGCTCCTTGGTCTGCAGGCCGTCGGCCGGGGCGTGTTGACAAGGATCGATACATTCGCCCTGGCGTTGCAGCAACAGTGCACCACCGGCGACCTCTTTTTCTCCGACCTGGCCTATGCACCTCCCTTTTCACCGGTCTGGGACCCCCTGGTTGTCCTGGCCAGGGTTTTAAAATTTTAGCCCACATATTTCACAAAGGTCGTCGCGAAAGGCCTGAAAAGGCCATGAATGCAGATAGCGAACGAAGAGAGACCTTCGAGGAACAGTGTAAAAAGGTCCGCAGACATATTGAAATATTTCGAGGAATCTTTTTTACGCTGTAACGCCGCAGGCATGGTGT
>DRLX01000190.1 GCA_011322715.1 Desulfobulbaceae bacterium | reverse complement strand
TCTTCTGCGCTCTGGCCCTCGGTTATTTTGTCTACCAGGGGTTGTCTGCCCCGGCCAGGGCTCCTGCGCAGCTGGAATATCTGCCCGGCGGCCATAATTTCTCTGTGGTGACAACCGCCATGGCCGGCCAGGTCAGGCCCCTGGAAAAACCGGCGGATTCACGGGCCATTGTTTTTGATTTTTCCGGCGAAACCGTGGGCAGTGCGCCCAAAACCTTTGTGCCTGCGGTCGGCAACTGGATCATCGGGACGGACAACGGTAATACGGTCCTGGTTGTTGACGGCCGTAAGTGGCGACGGGGCGTGGCCTCCGCGGGTCTGGCCGACAAGGCGCGGGCGCTGTATGGTCAACGTTACGCCGAATTTTTAGACAATGTCACGGCCTATGCCTACTATCCCTTTGCTGTGGCCACCGGAATGGACAACTTCACCAATGGCGAGATCAAGGTTCGATTCAAGGCCATTGCCGGTCGCATCGACCAGGGGGCCGGTATTCTCTTTGACCTCAAACCCAATGGCGATTATTATGCCCTGCGTGCCAATCCCCTGGAAAATAATCTGGTGCTGTGGCGTTACCGGCATGGAACACGGAGTTCAGTCAGTTGGGTTCGCAACGTGGTGACACCGTCTCGGAAATGGCATACCCTGCGCCTGGTTGTCCAGGGTAACCTGGTCAAGGGATACGTCAACACCAAACAGTATCTCTCCTATCGCCTGCCCGCTCCTGTTTCCGGGAAGGTAGGATTGTGGACCAAGGCGGATAGTGTGGTCTACTTTGATGACTATCAAATCACGCCGCACTGACGGGGGTTGGTGTGATTTTTTTTCCTGATAATTGCCTCGCCTGAGTTACCCAAAAATAATGACAAACAAAATACTATGAAATATATCAGCACCCGGGGTGAAACTCCGCCCATTGGTTTTAAGGATGCGGTCATGATGGGCCTTGCCCGTGACGGCGGCCTGCTGTTGCCGGAAAGTCTACCTGCGGTTGATCGCAACACGCTCAACTCCTGGCGCAATCTGCCCTATCAGTATCTGGCCCTGGAAATTCTCACTCTCTTTATAGACGATATTCCCCGACTTGATCTGGATGCTCTGGTTGAACGTTCGTACAGACAATTTTCCCATCCGCAGGTCACGCCGGTGCGCAGGGTCGGCGATCTGTACATTATGGAACTGTTTCACGGGCCGACCCTGGCCTTTAAGGATATTGCCCTGCAGCTCCTGGGTAATCTTTTTGAATATATCCTGACGGATTCCGGTTCCTTTATGAATATCATCGGCGCTACATCCGGCGATACCGGCAGCGCTGCCATTTATGGCGTGCGCGGTAAAAAGGGGATCAATATTTTTATCCTCCATCCCGAGGGGCGCACCAGCCCCATCCAGGCCCTGCAGATGACCACGGTGGTGGAGCCAAATGTCTTTAATATTGCGGTACGCGGCACCTTTGATGATGCCCAGGCCATCGTTAAAGAAATTTTCGGTGATCTGGAGTTCAAGGACAGGTATCATCTCGGGGCCATTAACTCCATTAACTGGGCCCGGGTCCTGGCCCAGGTGGTCTACTATGTCTACAGTTACTGCAAGGTATGGAAGACCGGCGCCGAGTCGGTGGATTTTTCCGTGCCCACCGGCAATTTCGGTGATATCTTTGCCGGTTTCATCGCCAAACGGCTCCTGCCCGAGGGATGCATCAATCGTCTGATCCTGGCGACCAATGAAAATGATATTCTGGCCCGTTTCGTGCGAGAGGGGGAGTATGCCACCGGCGGCGGCGTGACGCCGACCTTCAGTCCATCCATGGATATTCAGATCGCCTCCAATTTTGAGCGCTATCTCTATTACCTGCGTGATGAAAACAGTGAGCAGGTGCGACGGGATATGGCCGCATTTGCCCGCACCGGCACAATTGACCTGGTCCAATTTAAGCAGCGGGTGCAGCAGGATTTTGCCGCCCGCAGTGTCAGTGAAGCAGAAACCATTGCCACCATCGCCGAGGTCCATGCCCGGGAAAACTACCTGCTTGACCCCCATACAGCGGTCGGTGTCAAGGCGGCCATGGAGCTCAAGAGCGATGAGCGGCCGGTGATCTGTCTCGCCACCGCCCATCCGGCGAAATTTGGGGCGGCGGTGCAAAAGGCCATCGGCAGGGAGGTTGACCTGCCGCCCGCTCTTGCCGATCTGACGGAGAGGGAGAGTCGGTGCCAGGTCATGGATGCGGATGTCGATAAGATAAAAGAATATGTCCGTCTCCATGGACTGAGCTGAGACGGGATCATGCACCGGAAGCAGGGGGCGATATACCGGGAACAGGTGGAGGAGGCCGCTGCCTTTCTTGCTCACAAAATATCGGTCCGGCCGGACATTATTCTTCAGTTGGGAACCGGTCTGGGCGCCCTGGCCGAGGCTGTGGAGGAGCAGGTCGTCATTCCCTATGCGGAAATACCGCATTTTCCGCAATCAACGGTCACCAGCCATGCCGGTAATCTTATCTTCGGCACCCTGTGTGGCAGGAAGGCGGCCCTGCTCCAGGGAAGGTTGCATTTTTACGAGGGCTATTCCGCCCGCCAGGTCGCCTTTCCGGTCCGTGTTCTGTCCCTGCTCGGGGCCCGGATCGCCGTAATTACCAATGCGGCCGGAGGCTTAAATCCCGATTTTTTGCCCGGCACCATCATGGTTTTTTCCGATCATATCTACCTGCTGCCGGATAATCCCCTGCGGGGGCCGAATGTGGATGATTGGGGACCGCGTTTTCCCGATTTTTCCCAACCTTATGATCAGCGGTTGCAGAAGACGGCATTTGCGTCAGCGGTGGAACTTGGTTTTGCCGAGGTTGTCGGCGGCACCTATGTCTGCATCCCCGGCCCCAGCCTGGAGACCCCGGCGGAAACCAGATATCTGCGCATGATCGGCGCCGATGCTGTGGGGATGTCTTCGCTGCCTGAAGTACTGGTGGCCATCCATGCCGGTATGCAGGTGCTGGGGCTTTCCGTGGTGGCAAATGTCAATGACCCCGACAATTTTACCCCCATTCTACTGGACGATATCGTTTCCGCTGCCGGCCGGGCCGGGTCCCGTCTGCGGCAACTTCTCTCTCGCATAGTGCCGCAACTGTGAATATGCACCATAAAGAGTTTATCATAAGCGGAAAATACCTGCTGCCCATGGACGGGCAGGGGACGCTCATTGAGGATGGTGCCGTGGTGACCTGCGGCGACACCAT
>DRLX01000189.1 GCA_011322715.1 Desulfobulbaceae bacterium | reverse complement strand
CACCGAACACTACTCCTCGGAGTCTGCGCTTACCTGTATATCTGTGTTTTTACTTAGCCATCTTCAAGCATTGTCTAGACTTTTTACGAGTTCATCAAGACTGATATGGATTTTCTGGCGCTGAAAGGAAAAAAAATAGTCGTTTTCGGCCTTGCCAACAAGAAGTCGGTGGCCTGTGCCATTGCCCGGGTCCTCGTCGATTCCGGGGCCGAGGTGATCCATGTGGTCCGCTCACAGGAACGGGCGCGGGCAGCGGGCAGACTATTTCCAAAGAGTCCGGTCTTTGTCTGTGATGTCGAGGATGAGGCCAATATCGTCCGGGTCAGGGATGAGATAGCCGCTGTCATTGACCAGCCGGTGGCCGGGCTGGTTCATTCCATCGCTTTTGCCAATTATTCCGATGGCATGAAACCATTTCACCAGACCCTGAAAAAGGATTTTCTCCAGGCCGTGGATATCTCCTGTTTCTCCCTGATAGCCATTGCCAATCATTTTAAGGATTTGTTGGCAAAGGATGCATCCGTGGTCACCATCTCCATTTCCACGACCAAAATGGCGGCGGAAAATTACGGGTACATGGCGCCGATAAAGGCGGCGCTTGAATCTTCGCTTTGTTTCCTGGCAAAGAGTTTTTCCGCGTTTTCCGGAGTTCGTTTTAATGCCGTTTGTCCCAGCCTGCTCAAGACCTCGGCCTCGGCCGGTATTCCCGGTTATGTGGATTCGTATCTCTATGCGGAGAAGGCGATATTACGGAAAAAGGCCCTGAAGACAAGTGAGGCTGCCAATGTGGCTGCCTTCCTGCTCTCTTCCCGTTCTTCTGGGATCACCGGTCAATGTCTGGTGGTGGATGCCGGCATGGGGCTGAACTATTTTGATCGGGATATCGTTACCGGGGTTGTGGGGTAGGTAGGGAGATGGGAAATCCATTGTCCCGGGCCATACAAATGGCCGGGCATGCTGTGGCGGTTTTCATGGCCCGGGAAACTCCGCTCTATGTGAAACTGATCCTAGGCTCCGGACTTCTGTATGTTCTCTCTCCCTATGATTTGATCCCCGAGTGGATACCGGTCATCGGTGTGCTTGATGATCTCGCCCTGGCTGCCCTGCTCATTTCCTGGGCAAGCGGATTTCATGTGTCGGGAAGGGATTGACAAAAATGCGCATTTTTTTGCAACCAGCATGGCTGGACCATATTTTCAGGCACAGTCATAACAAATAATGAAACAGCCCCTAACGGCATCACTTTGAGGGCTATTTTCAGATAAACTTTTTATTTGACGATAGCCCACCAATTCCGTTTTTTATGCGATACTCTCATGTTTGTCTGCACGGTTTCGGGTATGAACTGCCGCCGGTCGAGTTGACCTCGGCCGCTCTTGAAGAGCGGCTTGCCCCCTTGTATGAGAGGTTGAAACTCCCCCCAGGCCGGTTGGAACTGATGACCGGAATCAAGTGCCGCCGGTTGTGGCATCCCGGCACCCGGCCCAGTGAAGGTGCCGTCCTGGCTGGGAAAAAAGCCTTGGTACAGTCGGGTATCCCGGCCGCTGAAATCGGCTGTCTGTTGTTTACTTCGGTCAGCCGGGACATGATGGAACCGGCAACCGCTGCTTTTGTGCATCGCGGCCTGGGCCTTCCCGAAAGCTGCCAGATTTTTGATATCTCCAATGCCTGTCTTGGTTTTCTCAACGGCATGATTACCCTGGCAAATATGATTGAACTCGGGCAGGTGAAAAGTGGGCTGATCGTGGCTGCTGAAACGGCGGAGCATCTATTGGAATCCACCATCGCCCATATGCTTGCTGATTCGATATTGACCAGAAAAACGGTGAAACCGCTCTTTGCCTCCCTGACTATTGGATCCGGAGCCGTAGCCCTGGTGATGAGCGACAGGCGATTTTCCGATTCCGGGCATAAACTTGTCGGCGGTTGTTGCCGGGCCCATACCGATCATAATGATCTCTGCCAGGGCGGCCAAAATGCGGAACAGGGCACCCTGATGTCCACCGATTCAGAATTACTGCTTGAAAAGGGTATTGAGACGGCCCACCGCTGCTGGCAGGATTTTGGGCATGAACTAGGGTGGGAGGGCAGTTCCATAGATTGTTTTTTCTGTCATCAGGTGGGACGGGCCCATGCCCGGTTGTTATTTGAACGGTTGCAACTGGACGAGGGGAAAAATTTTGAGACCCTGCCGCTACTCGGTAATGTCGGTTCGGTTTCCGCCCCCATAACTATGGCTATGGGCCTTGCCGAGGGGCGACTGTTGCCGGGAAACCGCGCCGCGATTCTCGGGATCGGCTCGGGAATAAATTCCCTGATGCTCGGGATTGAGTGGTGATGGCTAAGTAAAAACTTCGATCTACTGCGTCGTGTGTCCCGGGGCGACTCACAACATACTACCTGTATAGTTGAGACCCGCCCCGGAACACTACTCCTCGGAGTCTACGCTTACCTGTATATCTATGTTTTTACTTAGCGATCTTTAAAAACGATTTGGACTTTTTACAGGATCATCAATGGTGAAGGTGGAACTTTATCAGTATCCGTTTGTGCCGAAACGGTTTCCCATCGGTTCCCATGCCCTTTCCTACGTGGATGAGGGCAGCGGCCCTGCGGTGGTCATGGTGCACGGCAATCCTTCCTGGTCCTACCTGTATCGAAATCTGATCACTGAACTGAGGAGCAGATATCGGGTCATTGCTCCGGACCACATGGGCTGTGGTCTGTCCGATAAGCCTGAAAACTATCCCTACCGATTGAAAAAGCATATAGAGAACCTCGGCCTGCTCCTGGATCATCTGCAGATAAAGCGTTGTGTACTGGTTGTCCATGACTGGGGTGGGGCCATTGGTATGGGGTGGGCCGGGATGCATCCGGATCGAATTGCCGGTTTGGTGGTCCTTAACAGCGCTGCCTTTCCCTCCACGCGAATTCCCCTTCGGATAAATGTCTGCCGCCAGCCCTTTATCGGTCCCCTGCTGGTGCGCGGCCTGAACGGGTTCGCCGGTCCGGCCACCTTTATGGCCGTCGGCAACGCTATGGATCCCAGGATTAAGGAGGGATTTCTCGCGCCCTATACCGGCTGGAATAGCCGGGTGGCCATACATCGATTCATCCAGGATATCCCCATGCACAAGCACCATCCCTCATGGCATACTTTGCAGAGAGTTACCGCTTCTCTCGGCGGTCTTCGAGAAAAACCCATGCTTATTCTCTGGGGAGGGCGCGATTTCTGTTTTAACCGTCCTTTTTATGAGGAGTGGCGTCGTCGTTTTCCCTGGGCGGAGGGCTTCTATTTTGAACAGGCAGGGCATTATGTACTTGAAGATGTGTTGCCCGAAGTTTTAACGCGGATAATACCCTTTGTGAACAACTGTCATGGATAATCGGAATATAGCCGCTGTTCTTCAGAAGGTTGCCGCCGATAGAAGTGGGGCAACGGCCCTTGTGTACAAGACAGGCGGGAGGTATCACCGCTTCACCTTTTCCGAACTTGATCAGGGGCGCCGGGATTTTGCCGCCCGTTTGCGGGGAGCCGGTATCGGCAACGGCGATCGGGTCATGCTGATGGTCCGGCCCTCCATGGAGTTTATCGTTCTTACCTTTGCTTTGTTTTCCATAGGGGCCGTGGTCATTCTTATTGATCCTGGTATGGGGTACCGTAATCTTCTGCGTTGTATCCAATCGGTTAAACCCGACATCCTTATTGGAATTCCCAGGGCTGTACTGTTCAGTCGGTTATTTGCCGGGCCCTTTGCCACCGTGCGTAAGCGGATTTGTGTTGGTCGT
>DRLX01000188.1 GCA_011322715.1 Desulfobulbaceae bacterium | reverse complement strand
CAGGAGAAAATTGAGAATATTGAACGCCTAAACGCCTAAACGCTTCAACGATTGAACGATTGAACGTTTGAACGATTGAACGTTTGACACACCATCCCAACGGAGAAAATACATGAAAAAAATTGGCTTACTGCTGCTTGTCGCCTTTGTTCTCGGCGCGGGTTCCGCATATTTTTTCTCACGGACGAAAACTCCGGCAATGGATACCGCCTATGCCGATTATCTGCCCCCGGATACCCTGGCGGTTGTCAGCCTGCGTGACCTGAGCGGCCTGACCGATATTTTTCCAAAGACCGCCCTGGGCCATTTTCTTTCCAAGGAAACCATGGGCGCGATCCTGACGGACATGCACGCGGACAAGGCGGATGTCGAGGCCTATGCCAGGGCGTATAATCAGGTGTTCTCCGTGCTCCATAATCCCGGATTTCGCATGGTATTCGGTGACGATGTTGAACTGGCCTGGATTTCCCTTGATCCAGGGATGTTCTCTGTCGACCCGGAAAAAGCCATGGAGCAGTCGGTGGTCCTGCTGGCGACAACAGCCTCGGGCAAGGCCCTGGAAACCTTTGCCGAAACCCTGCTCCATAAGGATGTCGATACCGTGAAAACCGGAGACCTGGAGCTGACCCGGTTGCGTCTTGATACAAAACATCTTGATACAAAACATCTTGATAACAAAAAGTATCTCTATGCTTATTCCCAGGGCAACCGATTACTGCTGGCTTTTTCTCCAAAGGTCATTACCCTGTGCGTGCAGGCAAACAGGATCGGAAAAACCCTACAGCACGAAAAGAATTTTATCAATGCCGGCCGTTTTGGGAAGGATTCATCTCTGCAGAAGATTTACAGCCGGGAATTTGTCCAGCTTGATCGGATTCGCGTGGCTCTGGCCGGGATGAAAGACAAGGATGTGCAGCAGGCCGTCGGTTATCTTCAGGGAATGCAGTACATTGTTTCGGTTGCAGGCAAAAGTACAACCGGATGGAAAGCCGACTCGATGACTCGCTATGCCTATGATAAGCTTGATCCAAAGGTCAAAGAAGTTGTTGATGCCGGTGGAAAAAAGAATATCAGTCTTCATCTTCTTCAAAGCAATCCTCTCCTCTACAGCTGGTCTGCAAGTCTTGGCGCTTCCACTGTCGTCCAGTCGCTGTCGGCGGCGGATCCCGGAGAGTACAAAAAAGTTGATCATCGGTTGCGCCGGGAGTTTGGCCTTTCACTGGCTGAGATTGCCGGGGCTTTTGGTCCGCAATATGGTCTTGTACTTAATAAAATTGTCCAGGCCGGAATGTTTCCGCTGCCGAAGCTGATCGGTTTTGTCCAGGTCCGGAACCATAAGGTCGTTGAAACGTTGCTGGAACGGTTAAGCAGCAAAGCTGCCGAACGGGGAATGGTGGGGGCGACTCAAGAGCAGGTTGGCCCCTTTACCCTGTATTCCTGGGCCCTGCTTCCCGGAGAGGCCACTCAGCCCGCCTTTGTCCTGACCCGGGACATGTTATACCTGGCCAATGGCCCTTCCGGGTTGAAAAAACTTCTCGCTGTTGCAAATGAAAGGGAAAAGCTGCCCAAACAGATCGCAGACAAACTGGGGCCCGCCCTCGCCGGTCAGGTGCAGCAGGCTGATAACGGTGTTTTTCTCTTCTGGCCCAATCGTTTTGCCTCCCAGGTGAAAGGGGCCGCCGACTGGCTGGCCGGTCTTGCCGCGGCGTCCAAGGGAAGGTCAGTGACGCGACTCAAGGATGAATTGCTTCGTCTGCTGCAGTCCACGGAAAAGGCAGTGCTTGTTTCCAATCTTTATCCCGACCACGGTCGGGCGGATATGACCTTGCAGGCAAAGGAGGAAAAAGGAACAAAACCATAATGAAATACTCTGGTCAGGCGAAAAAATGTTGCTCGAAGGCGGGGTTTTAGAGTAACTATGCAGGATTGTAGTGAACGTTCAGCAGCACGCCATCCGGAGTCTCGCCGGCTCGCTTATCTGCATGCGCTCACGACAGCCCGTACAGGTGGGTTGAAGCGGGCCGGTTCTGATCACGCACTGCTGAGCGTTTACAGATTGTCATGCGTAAATGCAATGTGTTACGTGTGGAGGTGAACGGTTAAGGATTGAAAAAGGTGAGCAGTGAGTAGCCGCAAAAGGCGAAGAGAGATTATCAAACCGTACGTACAGGAGTAATTCGTGGCTTTTGATGAGAATGACAATAAACTCTGGCTTTCAGGGAATGAGGCCATTGCCCTGGGTGCCTGGGAGGCCGGGGTCCAGGTGGCGTCCGGATATCCCGGCACCCCGTCGACCGAAATTATGGGCAATCTGGTAAAATATGAGGGCGTCTACGGTGAATGGGCGCCCAATGAAAAGGTGGGGCTTGAAGTGGCCATCGGCGCATCCTTTGCAGGTGTCCGGGCCTTTGCCACCATGAAGCACGTCGGGGTCAATGTGGCTGCCGACCCTCTGTTTACCGCTTCCTATACCGGTGGTCGGGGTGGGCTGGTGGTGTTGACCGCCGATGACCCGCAGATGCACAGTTCACAGAATGAGCAGGACAACCGCAATTATGCCTTTGCCGCCAAGCTGCCGATGCTGGAACCCTCTGATCCGGCCGAGGCCAAGGCCATGATGCAAACGGCCTTTGAGTTGTCGGAGCGTTTTGATTGTCCGGTCCTGTTTCGGACAACGACACGAATTGCCCATGTCAAGGGAGTTGTTGAAAAGGGCGAACGGGTGCCAACGGAATCGGCCTCTATGGAAAAGATGCCGGCAAAATTTGTCATGCTGCCCGGCAATGCCCGCTTGCGGCGGGCTGAAATTGAAAAACGGATGGCCGCCACCCGGGAGCTTGCGGAAAAGTTGCCGGAAAATCGAATTGAGCAGGGAAACGGCCCGCGTGGGTTTATCTGTGCCGGTACCTCCTACAACTATGTCAAGGAGGCCTTTCCCGAGGCCCCGGTTTTGAAGCTGGGCATGGTCTGGCCCCTGCCGGAAGGGATGATCCGTGATTTTGCGGCCACGGTTGAAGAACTTATTGTCGTTGAAGAGCTTGACCCCTTTCTTGAGACCCATATCAAGGCCATGGGCATTGATTGCCATGGTAAAGACTTGATTCCCGACCAGGGCGAGCTGAATTCCTTTCTTGTCCGCAAGGCCGTTGATCCGGATTCGGTGGGCGAGTTGTTTGCGCCCCTTGACCTCCCCATGCGACCGCCCAATATGTGCGCCGGTTGTCCGCATCGGGGCATTTTTTATAACCTGTCGAAGATGAAGGATGTCTTTGTCTCCGGGGATATCGGCTGTTATACCCTGGGCTTTCTGCCGCCGCTGTCAGCCATGGACTCCTGCGTCTGCATGGGCGCCTCCGTGACCGTGGCCCATGGTATGAGCAAGGCCCTTGGCGAGGAGGGCACGGGCAAGGTCGTTGCCGTGCTTGGAGATTCCACCTTCATGCACTCGGGCATGACCGGGTTGCTCAACGCCGTCTACAACGAGTCAAATGCGACCGTGATTATCCTGGACAACAGGACCACGGCCATGACCGGCCATCAGAACAATCCGGCTTCGGGTAAAAATATCAAGGGTGAACCGGCCCATGCCGTTAATTTGGAAAAACTTTGCGAGGCCATTGGCGTGCCCCGGGTGAGGGTCGTTAATCCGCATGAGATAACACAAACACAAAAAGTGCTGAAAGAGGAGATTGCCTCTCCTGATCCTTCGGTGGTCATCAGTCGGGCGCCCTGTGTCCTGTTGCCGGAAATGGTCAAGGCTAAGAAACCGGTCTATTTCACCAATCTTGAGAACTGCAGTGGCTGTATGGCCTGCGTGCGTCTGGGATGTCCGGCCATCAGCTGGCATCCGCTGACCCCGGAACAGGCAGTGGAGCGTGGGTATACAAAAAAACAAAAAGGATATGCCGAGATTGCCGAGGTGCAGTGTAACGGCTGCGGCCAGTGTGCGGAGTTGTGTAAGTTTGATGCGATCAGCAAAAGGGGGGAGAACTGATGAAGCAAAGTGGCAATATTCTCTTCTCGGGAGTCGGCGGCCAGGGAATTCTTCTGGCCAGCGAATTGACGGCTTATGCTCAGCTTGAAGCCGGTTTTGATGTGAAAAAAAGTGAGGTGCACGGGATGGCCCAGCGGGGCGGTTCGGTGGAGGCCCATCTGCGCTACGGCGAACGGGTGTATTCACCCCTGATCGATCCGGGTACGGCCGATATTCTGGTGGCCTTCGAGATTCTGGAAGCGGCCCGTTACCTTCCCTATCTGCATAAGGACAGCGCCGTGGTCGTCAATACCCAGAAGATTCTGCCGCCGGCGGTTGCTCTGGGGAAGATGACATACCCCGATACTATTCTGGACGAACTGACCGATCGCGGAATTAATGTGGTGGCCATTGACGCCTTTGCCGTGGCCGGGGAGGTTGGTGAGCTGCGGACGGCCAACGTGGCCATGGTCGGGGCCATGTCCAATTTTCTGGCCGCCTCTCCACAGACCTTTCTTGATGTGATTGACGAAAAAGTCAAACCCGCTTTTCGAGAGGTGAATAAACAGGCCTTTGAGGCAGGGCGGAAATTAGTCTACAATTGATGGCGTCGTAAAAACGTCGATCTACTGTGTCGTGTGTCCCGGGGCGATTCACAACATACTACCTGTATAGTTGAGACCCGCTCCGGAACACTACTCCTCGGAGTCTACGCTTACCTGTATATCTGTGTTTTTACTTAGCCATCTTTGAAAAAATTTGGATTTTTTACGAGTTCATCATAATTGAATTGACAATGGAGCAAAGAGGGGAAGCAATGAACATGATGCGGGTGAAGGAGATAGAAACATTACCGCGGGCCGGGTTGGAGGCTATCCAGCTGCAGCGATTGCAGAGTCTGGTGCACAGGGTCTACAAAACCGTGGCCCCTTACCGGGAAAAAATGGATGCGGCCGGGGTCAAACCCGAGGATATCCAGTCTCTGGCTGATCTGAAAAAACTTCCTTTTACCACCAAGGACGACCTGCGCGATAACTATCCCTTTGGTCTGTTTACGGTGCCCATGGATGATGTGGTGCGGGTACATGCTTCATCCGGGACAACCGGTAAACCAACCGTGGTCGGCTATACCAGGGGCGACATTGAGATGTGGGCCTCGGTCATGGCCCGTGCCCTGTCCATGGCCGGGGTGACCAAAGGCGATATGATTCACAATGCCTACGGCTATGGCCTGTTTACCGGCGGTCTCGGCGCCCATTACGGGGCCGAATACCTGGGGGCGACGGTCATTCCGGTTTCCGGCGGCAATACCAAGCGGCAGATCACCATCATGCGTGATTTCGGCTCCACGGTCCTGCTGGCCACGCCTTCCTATGCTCTGAATCTGGCCGATGCCATGATTGATGCAGGGGTTGACCCCGAAGATCTTAAGCTGCGGGTCGGCATCCACGGGGCAGAACCCTGGAGCGAGAACATGCGGGAAGAGGTGGAACGGAAACTGGGCATCAGGGCGGTTGATATCTATGGCCTTTCCGAAGTCATCGGGCCTGGCGTGGCCATGGAATGCCTGGAAACCGACCGGGGTATGCATATCCTGGAAGATCATTTTCTGCCTGAAATTGTTGATCCCGATACCTTTGAACCGCTGCCCTATGGTGAGCCCGGGGAATTGGTCTTCACAACCCTTACCAAAGAGGCATTTCCTATTATCCGGTATCGAACCAAGGACCTGTCCCGGCTGATTGCCGAGCCCTGCAGATGCGGCCGTACCCTGGTACGGATGGAAAAGGTCACCGGGCGGACCGATGATATGCTGATTATTCGCGGAGTGAATGTCTTCCCGTCCCAGGTTGAGCATGTGTTGATGGGCGTTGAAGGAGTGGAACCCCATTACCAGATCGAGGTTAACCGGGAGGGGAATCTTGATACCATGGATGTGCTGGTTGAGGTCAGCGAACAGGTCTTCTCCGACGAGATCAAGGTCCTGGAAAACCTGACCAGGAAAATCCAGGTGGAGATCAAAGACCTGCTTGGTGTGACTGCCAGGGTCAAGCTGGTTGAACCCCGGACGATCAAACGGTCCGAGGGCAAGGCCCAGCGGGTGATTGATAACCGGAAGTTGTAACACCCGGAACTTGAAACCTGGAACTTAAAACCCGAAACCCGGAACCCGGAGTTCGGAACTCTATACCCGGAGGGGGATTGGTCATGCGTGTAGAACAAATTGCGGTTTTTCTGGAAAATAAATCGGGCCGTCTTGCTGAAATAACTGAAATATTAGCGGAAAATGGAATAAATATCAGGGCGTTGTCCGTGGCGGATACGGCCGATTTCGGCATCCTGCGTCTTATCGTCAACAAGGTCGACCTGGCGCAGAAGGTCTTAAAAGAAAATGGTTTTACTGTGGGAAAAACCACGGTTATTGCCGTTGAGGTCCCTGACCAGGCTGGCGGGCTGGCCGGTGTGTTGAAGACCGTTGAAGCGGAAGGGCTGAATGTGGAATATATGTATGCCTTCGTCAATAAGAGCGGGGAAAAGGCCGTTCTTATCTTCCGTTTTGATGATATGGACAAGGCGATACAGCTCCTGCAGAAGGCGGGCCTGACCCTCCTGTCCGGAGAGCAGGTTTGTTCCCTGTAGTAAGTCGTATACCTCTCCCCTGGAAGAAGGGAATACTGAAGGAATGGAAAAGAGTGTGGAGTGAGCCGCTTGGTGCGGTTGATTGTTAATGAGGACTAAAAGGAGGCAGTAACGTGAAAAGACTTGGGACAAAAATTATTTTAGGCGCGGCCGCATTCTGTATGCTGGCCCTGCCTGTTCAGGCGGGAACCTATAAAGTCGGCGCTATTTTTGCCGTCACCGGCGGTGCATCGTTTCTCGGCGGCCCAGAGGCCCGTTCCGCACAAATGGTTGTTGACGCGATCAACAAAGAAGGCGGTATCGGCGGTAACAAAATTGAACTGATTATCAAGGATTCCGGCGCCAATCCGGAGAAGGCCATCTCCTTTGCCAAGCAGCTCATTGAAGAGGAAAAGGTCCTGGCCATCATTGGACCCTCCACCTCCGGCGAGTCGATGAAGATCAAAAAAATAGCCCAGCAGGGTAAAACTCCACTGATCTCCTGCGGAGCTGCCGAGGTCATCGTTAATCCGGTGGCAAGTTATGTGTTTAAAACTCCGCAGAAGGATTCCTTTGCCGTCAAGAAAATCTATGCCGAGATGAAGAAAATGGGGATCAACAAGATCGCCGTTGTTGCCGGCAACACCGGATTCGGAAAGGCCGGGAAGGCACAGCTGACCAAGATTGCCCCGGAATTCGGCATTAAGGTACTTGCCGCTGAAACCTATGATAAAAAGGCAACCGACCTGACCGCCCTGGTGGCCAAGCTTATGGCCAACAAGGACATTCAGGCCGTGGTCAACTGGTCTATTGTTCCGGCCCAGGCCATAATTGCTAAAAATATGCGGCAGGCGGGCTGGAAGGTGCCCCTGTTTCAGAGCCATGGGTTCGGTAATATCAAGTATGTCCAGGCTGCGGGAGCCGCTGCCGAAGGCATCATTTTTCCCGCCGGTCGCCTGCTGGTTGCCGATTCTCTGCCGGATTCCGATCCGCAGAAAAAGATGCTGCTGAAATACAAACATGATTATGAATCGAAATATAAAGAGGCGGCCTCTACCTTTGGTGGTCATGGCTATGATGCCATGAATATCCTGGTTGCCGCATTGGAAAATGGTGGCGCTGATCGGGCAAAAATTCGTGCCGCCATAGAAAATCTGCACGGTTTCCCGGGAATCGGCGGTGTCTTCACCTTTTCGCCGAAGGACCATAACGGTCTTGATATCGACTCCTTTGTCATGCTGACTGTTAAAGACGGTAAGTTTGTCCTCTACAACAGTAAATAAATCGAGAATGGTACCAAGTGGTATGACGGGCAGTGCTTTTCCTGCCCGTCTTTTTTTTCGATTATAGTTCTTCGGTTTCCATTCTTTGCCCGCTGTTTTCCATTATGACCCAGGCCCTGTTTTTTCAATATCTGTTTGCCGGCATCAGTTATGGCGTTATTTATGCCATCGTCGCCATTGGTTTTAATATTATTTACAATACGACCGGCATTATTAATTTTGCCCAGGGTGAATTCGTCATGCTGGGAGGCATGATTTCTATTTCTCTTCTCCATTTTTTCCCCTTACCGGTTGCCATTGTGCTGGCGGTTGTGATTACGATGCTGGTCGGGGCCATGATTGAGATTGTCTTTATTCGCTGGCTTGACAGTCCGTCGGTTTTACGGATGATTATTATTACCATCGGTCTTTCCATCCTTATCCGCGAAGTTGCCCTCCATATCTGGGGCGAATCCATTCGCTCACTGCCCTATTTCGTCGGCAATGAACTGACCACGGTTGCTTTCGGCCCGGTACGTATATCGCCACAGGTCTTCTGGGTGGTCGGTGTTTGTGGAATTACGGTGGTTGGACTCAGTTTATTTTTTAAGTTGACCTCAGTCGGCCGGGAAATGCGCGCCTGTTCGGCAAACCGGACGGCGGCAATCCTCTGCGGCATCAACACCCGTAACATGGTGACCCTTTCCTTTATGCTCAGCGCCGGTATCGGTGCCCTGGCAGGCTGTGTCATGTCGCCGATCACCTATACTCAGTACGACTCCGGGACCAGTCTGGCCATCAAGGGTTTTACGGTTGCTATTCTCGGCGGACTGGGCAATTCCATGGGAGCGGTGGCCGCCGGAATTCTGCTCGGCATTATCGAGGCATATTCGGTGGCCTTTGTGCCGCTTGCCTTTCAGGATGCTATCTCCATTACCATCCTGCTGATTATCCTCTTTGTCAAGCCGCACGGTATCTTCGGTTCCAGTGATGCCGCCCGCCTAAAGGAGTTTTAATCATGCGTGATTCAAAACTTCTTAAAATAGCGCTTCTGATTGTATTGGTAATCGGGGTCCAGGAACTGACCACGGTCACGGATACGCAGTATTATTTGACCCAGTTGACCATGTCCGCCTATTATGCCCTGCTGGTGATCGGCCTGGCCGTGGTTATGGGCTATGCCGGGCAGATCTCCCTTGGTCATGCCGGTTTTTTTGCAATCGGCGGCTATTTGTCGGCGGCCCTGACCACTCATAATCTGGTCGCCCTGCAGGCAAATCCCGTGATTCATGGACTGGGGAGCCTTGGCATGCTGGTATCCGGCCAGGATATATATGGAGAGCAGCTACTGGTGGTGGCCCCTTGGGCGGCCTGTATATTTGCTGTTCTCATGGCGGCAATTATTGCCCTTGTTATCGGTATTCCTGTTCTCAAGCTTAAAGGGCATTATCTGGCCATGGCCACGCTTGGTTTCGGCATAATTATTTATCGCATCGGTCTGGCAACGGAATATTTCGGAGAGGCGGATGGTATTTCCGAGGTCCCTGGTTTTACTCTCCTTCCGGCCATCGGCTCTTTTGGACCGATAAGCGTCAGCGGTGATTTCGGCCTGCGGGTGGAAAATTATTATGTGGCCTGGGGCTTGCTGGTTATTGGTCTGTGGCTGCTGCTCAATCTGATCGATTCCCGAGTCGGCCGGGCCCTGCGTGCTATTCATGGGTCGGAAGAGGCCGCCGAGGCCGTCGGCATTGATACCGCCGGCTTTAAATTGAAGGTCTTTGTTCTATCGGCGGTGTATGCGGCCTTTGCCGGGGTTTTTCTCACCCATTATAATGGAGGCATCGGGCCGTCTGAAGCATCGGTGATGAAGTCGGTCCGCTATGTGGCCCTGGTCGCGGTCGGTGGCATGGCCAATGTATGGGGTACTCTGATCATGGGAGTCGGCCTGACTTTTTTGTCCCTGCGCGGTGTGTTCGGTTCATACGACGATGCTGTTTTCGGCGCTATTTTGATTGTGGTGATGCTTTTTGCGCCGGACGGCATTTTGAGCATGAACGTGAAGGCGCTTTTTGCCGGCAGGAGAACCACGGATGAACACGAGGCCAAGAATGCTTGAACTGAAATCGGTTTATAAAAATTTCGGTGGTCTGCAGGCGGTGCATGATGTCTCCTTTGGCGTTGCGCCCGGCAGTATCAAGGCCGTTATTGGTCCCAACGGTGCCGGAAAGACAACGCTTTTTAACCTGATTTCCGGCAACTTAAACGTCTCGTCGGGTAGCATCCTTTTTCAGGGTCGGGAGATTCAGGGGTTGAAACCGCATGCAATCGCCGCTCTGGGTATGGCGCGTACCTTTCAGAATATTAACCTTTTTCACGGCATGACCGCCCTGGAATCGGTCATGGTAGGCAGGCATGTCCGCAGTCGGGCAGGGTTCCTGGCAGGCATGCTGCGCACCCCCGCTACCTGGAAAGAAGAACGGGAAATTCGGGAAAAATCCATGCAGCTGTTGCGCCTGCTTGAAATTGAAGAGTTTGCCGATGTCGAGGCCACCAGCCTCGCCTTTGGTCAGCAGCGGGCGGTGGAGATGGCAAGGGCCCTGGCCACCGAGCCGAAACTGCTGCTTCTTGATGAACCGGCGGCAGGATTAAATATTTACGAGACCGCTGAGGTCGGCCGTCTGATTACCAGGATTCGGGACATGGGTATCACCGTTCTGCTGGTTGAACATGATATGTCTCTGGTGATGGATATCTCCGATGAAATCGTAGTACTTAGCTTCGGCTGTAAAATAGCAGAAGACGTGCCCACAGCCATCCAGCAGAACCCCGAGGTGATAAAAATTTATCTTGGCGAGGATGAGGAGGCCGTGGTCTGATCATGCTCAAAGTACGCAACCTGGATGCCGGTTATGGGAAACTGCGGGTCCTGAAAAATATTTCCCTGCATGTGGACAAAGGTGAGATCGTGACCATGATCGGCGCCAACGGCGCCGGCAAGACAACCCTGCTCAGCGCCATTATCGGTCTTGTTCGCGCAGGATCCGGCGAAATCGTTTTTCGGAATCAGGACTGCACGAAAAAGGCAGCTCGCTGGATTGTCGCAGCAGGCTGTGTTCTTGTACCGGAGGGCAGGCAGGTATTTGCCACCATGAGCGTTGAGGAAAATCTCATTCTTGGCGGCTACGTACTGCAGAAAGCAGAAGGAAAACGGGCGGTGGATAAGGAGCTTGGCCACCAGTATGAACTCTTTCCCGTGCTCAGGGAGCGTAGCCGGCAGCTTGCCGGCACGCTGTCCGGTGGTGAGCAGCAGATGCTTGCCATGGGCAGGGCGCTGATGTCCAGGCCCCGGCTGGTAATGATGGATGAGCCTTCCACCGGACTGGCGCCGCTGGTGGTCCGTGATATTTTCCGGGTCATCGCCCGGTTGCGTGATGAAGGCTCTACCGTGCTTCTTGTGGAACAGAATGCCCGGGCGGCGCTGGCCATTGCCGATCGCGGCTATGTGCTTGAAACCGGAAAGATTATTGTTCAGGGCCCGGCCGAAGATTTGCTGGCCAATCAGGATGTGCAGCGGGCCTATCTTGGCAGGGAAAAAATAGAATAATTTTCAACCCCGGAGCGGAATTATGTATTGGCAACCGGAAAAAGAATGCATGGCCAGGGAAGACCTGGAACAGTTGCAGCTTGAACGTCTGCAGTCAACCCTGTACCGGGTGGGAACCCATGTGCCGTTTTACAAGAAAAAATTTGCCGAACTCAAACTCGATTTTGAGGACATCCGCAGCCTGGACGATATTCGGCGTCTGCCCTTTACCGTCAAACAGGATCTGCGGGACAACTATCCCTACGGGCTT
>DRLX01000187.1 GCA_011322715.1 Desulfobulbaceae bacterium | reverse complement strand
CTGGAAATCCGACGATTATGTCAGTGGAAAGTGCTATTTCAGGACAATAGGAACGAAGTTCCTCAACCTTTTCAAGGTAAAGCTCCCGGGTATACTTGCGCCCCATCCGCCTGAGCACGCTGTTGGATCCACTCTGTGCCGGCAGGTGAAAATGAGGACACAGGATATCTATATCCTTAAAGCATTGCATGAGATTTTCAGAGAGATCCTGTGGATTTGACGATGTAAAACGAAGTCGATTTATTCCGGGAATTTCTGCTGTTTTTCTTAGAAGATCGGCAAATCCGGTTGCTGTATCAGCGACAGGATTGGTGCTGCCATAGGAGTTGACGTTCTGACCGAGAAGGGTAATCTCTTTGACGCCCCTGGAAACAAGAAGGGTAACCTCTTCAACAATGTCCTTGACCGGGCGACTGATTTCACGTCCTCGTGTATGGGGAACAACACAATAACTACAGAAATTGTTACAGCCCTGCATGATGGTGACAAATTTAGAGAATTCCACCTGGGCATGATTGTCGGTCGGAGCAGGGGAGGGGGCTTGACCTTCCTGGCCGAGGTAATATTTTTGAAATGGTGGAATGGTAAACGAAGACTCCAGATTGCAGGATATTTCGCGATTTGACTCACCTTTTTCAAGGCGCATCAGCATGGAGGGCAACTGGTAAAACTGCTGGGTCCCGACGACAAGGTCAACATGGGGCATGCGCTTGAAGATTTTTCGGCCTTCCTGCTGGGCAACGCATCCGGCAACACCAATCAACAAATCAGGATTGCTGATTTTCTGCTTTCTGAGTTGGCCAAGCAGACTGAAAACCTTTTGCTCAGCCTTGGCACGGATGGAACAGGTATTCAATAGGACGAAATCAGCCTCTTTCATGTCAAAAACCGGCACATACCCGCAAGAGGCCAGAAGCTGTTCCATGATTTCAGAATCACGCTCGTTCATCTGGCAGCCAAAGGTTTTTATAAAAACACGCTTACTCATAAAAGATCGGTTGTTTTTAACAACTTAGTCATAAAATATTTATACGTAAAAACAGTCAGTAACAAATTAATATTGAAATAATAGTTTCACTTTTTCAGCAATACACTGATTGAGGCCACCAGGGGTAAGAATTCACTTACCCTGGATTTCGGGACAAGGGTTTTTACAAGCCCTTGTTTGGCACTCAGAGTTGACAGAGTAGCCAGGCCATCATACCCCTCAAGAAGAAAACGGAAAAGGCTGATCCGGTCAGACCTTATTCTAAAGTAATATTCATCGAGTTCGTCTTGCACGATAAATCACCAAAATAGTCATTAGACTTTAAGTGAAGAATCAACTTTACCGATCAGATCATGGTATTTATCAAGAACCGGTGCAACGATTTCGTTAAGAAATTCCTCGGTCTGTTCTTTGGCGCGACCGGTAAATTCTTGATAATTACCGATCATTACCTCAAGCTCCTTCAAGGTAAAGGGGATGTGTTCGTCATTGGCCAGTCGGACAAGCAGGTCATTTTCCTTTCCCTGTTCCTTGACCGCCAGACCGGCGGCAACGGAATGTTTACGTATTATTTCATGCATTTCCTGGCGACTTTTACCCCGTTCAACACAGGCCATCAGTATTTTCTCTGTGGCCATAAAGGGCAGCTCATTCCTGAGATATTTTTCAATTTGTTTCGGATACACAACCATATCACTGGTAATGTTCATGTAGAGCTTTAAAATAGCATCGGTCAGGAGAAAGGACTGGGCCATATCCATGCGCCGGATAGCGGAATCATCCAGGGTGCGCTCAAACCACTGATTAGCGGCTGTGGCACCAAAATTCGCAGGTAACCCCATAAGCTTGCGGGCAAGGCCGGTCATGCGTTCCGAGCGCATCGGGTTTCGTTTATAGGCCATGGCAGAGCTGCCGACCTGTTTTTTGGCAAAGGGTTCTTCCTGAACCTTGAGATTGGAAAGCAGACGTAGATCAACGGCAAATTTATGGGATGAGGAACCGATACCGGCCAGGGTTTCCGAGGTCTTCATGTCAAGTTTTCTCGGGTAAGTCTGGCCGGTTACCGCAAAGACCCGATCAAATCCCAATTTTTTCGAAACCAACCTGTCAAGCTCTCTGACCTTGGCATGGTCTCCATGGAAAAGTTCAAGAAAGGTTGCCTGAGTTCCGACCGTACCCTTGGCTCCGCGCGCCTTAACCTGCTGTTCCAGATTTTCAATATAATCAAGATCCATCAACAGATCCTGAATATAGAGCGTATTTCGTTTGCCGACCGTGGTGGGCTGGGCGGGTTGATAATGGGTGAACCCCAAGGTGGCCATATCTTTGTATGTATCACAAAAGCTATAAAGATTGGAAATCACGTTAACAAGCGCCTTTTTAATCAAGGCAAGCGCTTTTTTCTGAATAATAAGATCCGTATTACAGACCACAAACTGGGAAGTGGCTCCCAGGTGGATAATTGCCTCGGCTTTTGGACACTGCAGGCCGTAGGCATAGACATGGGCCATGACATCATGGCGTATTTCCTTTTCTTTTGCAGCTGCAATATCGAAATCTATGTCTTCAACATGTTCTTTCAGCTCTTTAACCATTTCATGCGTCACCAGCTCAAGACCGAGCTCATGCTGTGCCTCGGCCAGGGCGACCCAACAACGTCGCCAGGTGGTGAACTTGAAACGCTCGGAAAAGAGTTCCTGCATTTCAGAACTTGTATATCGACTGACCAGAGGCTCCTGGTAAATATTTCGATTCATGAATAGCACTCCTTAGCAAAAAGCAACTTGTGTTGCTTTTTTAAACAAGATTTTTTTGAACAATAGTTTTTTTGAACAATAGACGTGGAAAATAGAGGACGAAAATTAGACCCCAAACCCATTCAAAAGTCCAGATCAAAGCCCAAAAAGCCTCAGTTTCATTTAATAGCACCCTTAAGCCTTATAAGGAAATAGCGACTGGAATTGAGCCGCCGGTGAATGGTCAATATGTAATGTCGCATAATATATATTATGTCTAATTTTTTCTTTATTTTAAATATCAATGAGTTGGCCTGATAGCAACCGCCATTACCTCAACCCTTTTCCTTCCTCTGAAGTTGGAATGCTTTATAGTAAAGGCAAGGTCTACTCTGTTCTGCACCATGGATATTTTTTTTCCCATACCAAAACCAATCCCCTGGTATACAGTGTCGCCCAGTTGCAAAGCAAACCGTAAATGTTCTTTTTTCACTATTGAGGTGCGAACAAGTTTCGTATTTTCCACCAGAAAAACCGGTTCCGGATTTTCATTCCCGCAGGGTTCAAGGTGTCGGAGAAAAGAAACAAAAGATGGAGTTGCTTCCTCTCCACTTAATTTCTGGTCAACAATGACGGCCTCATCGTCCTTATTGCCCTGAGCAAGCAGTTCCCCCACCTGACTGTTTAATGCATCAATAAACTTCTCAAGATGATCTTTGGCCATGGTGAGGCCGATTGCCTGTTCATGACCGCCGAAATGATGCAGCCATTCCCGGCAATTTTCTACAACAGTAAAGAGGTCAATACCGCATGCGGATCGCCCTGACCCGCGAATATTCCCGCTCTGACGATCATCCGCCAGCGCTATTGCCGGTAAATGAAACCGGTCACAAATTCTTGAGGCAACTATTCCCAGCACGCCCGGATGCCAGTCACCCTGATAGACAACCAGTGCTTTGTTCCCTTGAGCACATTGTTTTTCGCATTGAACCACTGCCGCTTCCACTATAGTACGCTCTATTTCCCGCCTGGCCCTGTTCTTTTCTTCAAGCTCGGCAGCCGCCTGTTGCGCCACCGATATATCTTCGGCCATTAACAGGCGGGCTGCAATTTCCGGTGTTCCCATACGCCCTGCAGCGTTTATTCTCGGTGCAAGTCGAAACGATATGTCTTCGCTGGTAATCGCTCCGTCTCTCATGCCGGCTTCTTCACAAAGTGCCCATATTCCAGGCCTTGATCGTTCACGTAATACCTCTATCCCTGCCCGTACTAATATCCTGTTCACATCAACAAGGGGCATGACGTCAGCCACAGTTCCCAGGGCGACAAGATCAAGATATTCCTTTAAATTCGGAGCATTTTCATTTTTCCACTGTCCATTCTCAATACATCTGGATCGTAGAGCGACAATCAGGAAAAAGGCAACTCCCACCCCGGAGAGGCCCGAAAACGGAAAACCACAATCATCCTGTTTCGGATTGATTACCGCATCAGCTGCAGGTACCCTGCCCTGCGGCTCGTGATGATCGGTTACAATGACATGGAAACCTGCGGCAAGAGCCTCTTCGACCTCTTTTATGGCGGAAATACCATTATCCACGGTTATAAGCAGGGCCGGGGTCTCCACCATCTTACCTGCAGTTCCTATACCGGAAGACGTCAGTCCGTAGCCATCGGTCAACCGATTTGGAACATGCCACTTAACGGTAAGTTGCAGGGTTTTCAGAAAATGAACGAGTAGAGAAGTCGCACATATTCCATCAACATCATAATCGCCATACACCACGATGGGCCATTGCCTGCGCATTGCCTCACAGATGAGGGTAACGGCCCGATCCATGTCCTTGAAAAGGAGAGGATCAGGCAGGTCCGCAAGTTTTGGAGCCAAAAAATGTTCAGCCTGTTCAAGTGTGGATATACCGCGAAGACAGAGCAGTCCGGCCGATGATTTTGAGATATTCAAACGCTCCGCCAGGAACCCGGCGGCATCCTGCGGTTGTGAAATCATGGATGAACGAAAACGGAAATGCACAATAATTTTCTTGCTTACAATAAGGGAGATAATTTGAGCAGTTAAAGTTATAAATACCTTTAACTATGCGTCGTTACATTGTGTTTAATCGGAAATAATTACAGATATCAGATATGATCTTTTCATGATCGCCACGGCTATACGGCCGCAACCGGTCAATCCGTCGAAACCAGGTCATCTGTCGCTTTGCATACCGCCTGGTGTCTCGAACCAACAGGCTTTTCATCATTTCCCTGTCCCATCTCCCATCAAGAAACTGATTGACGTGCCGATAACCGATGGATTGCATTGAGGGAAAACCAATTCCATATCCCATGTTTCGCAGCCCTTCTACCTCCTCAACAAATCCCTGCGCAAACATCCTAACGGTTCGCTGCGCGATGCGCCTGTAGAGAACT
>DRLX01000186.1 GCA_011322715.1 Desulfobulbaceae bacterium | reverse complement strand
GGAACGCAGCGTCAACCGGGATACCGAGGCGATACTGGGGATGGCCTCACCCCGGAAACCAAGGGTGGCAATGGCGGCAAGCTGCGATTCGTCCCGGAGTTTTGAGGTCGCATGCCGTTCAAGACAGAGCAGGACATCGTCACCATCCATACCCGCGCCATCATCCACGATCCGAAGCAGGCGGGTGCCGCCGCCTTCTACCTGGATCGTTATTCTACGACTCCCTGCATCAAGACTGTTTTCAAGCAGTTCCTTGACCACGGAGGCCGGGCGTTCCACAACTTCACCGGCGGCGATCTGATTGGCCAGATGATCGGAAAGGAGACGAATACGGGACATGGGATAAAGAGAGTTTACAGTTTACGATTTATGTTTTTTGCTTTACAGTGACCGAAGATGCCAGACACATACCTGTTTTCCTGTCAATCATTACCGCTTCTTCCCACTCTTGTCCACAAAAGCCCCTGGAAAAAAAAGACCGGTCCGGAAACGAACGGTGCGCAAAAAACCTCTGGGCCAGACCCCGATCATCATTTTTTCCATCTGTATCAGCGGTCTTGTCACCCTGTGCATTGGTATTTTTCTGGCCTGGTTTCTGGCCCTTGACGTACCGGACATCCGATCAGTAGATGATTACAAACCCCTTGTCGCCACCACTGTTGTCGACCGCTACGGGACGATTATCGACGCCATCTACAAGGAGTATCGCATTGTCATTCCAGAGCGCAAAATGCCGATACTTCTACCCCAAGCCTTTGTCGCCGCCGAAGACAGCCGTTACTTTGAACACGGCGGTCTTGACCTCTGGTCCATCTTCCGGGCCGGAATCAATAACCTGCGCACAGGAAGACGCAGCCAGGGCGGTTCAACCATTACCCAGCAGGTAACCCGGGCGCTTATGCTCTCCCGGGAGAAGACCTATTTTCGCAAACTGACCGAGGCCATCCTGGCGTATCGCCTTGATCATCTCCTCACCAAAAACGAAATTCTCACCATCTATCTCAATGAAATCTATCTTGGAGAGGGTGCGTATGGGGTTGAGGCCGCTGCCCGCACCTATTTTTCCAAAAGGGCACAGGAGCTCAACCTGGCGGAGATAGCCCTGCTTGCAGGTCTGCCCCAGTCTCCAAGCCGGTATTCACCTATACAGCACTTCCAGGCTGCCAAAGCCAGACAGCGATATGTCCTCAACCGCATGGCCGAAGACGGTATTATTTCCGCTGCCGCCGCCCGTGCAGCCTACGCGCGCAAACTTCATCTCAATCCCGTAGGCAAACAGAAAGAGGCCAATGGCTACTTTACGGACTTTGTCCGGAATCAACTGGAAAAACAGTATGGCAAAAAGGCCCTTTACCGGCAAGGTCTGACCGTCTGGACGACCCTTGACAGCCGTTTGCAGAAGGCGGCGGTTGCACATCTCAAACAGGGATTGCAGCGTGTACAAAAACGGGGACACAGAAAAAAAATACCCCAGGGAGCCCTGGTTGCCCTTGATACGGCCTCGGGCAGTATGCGAGCCCTGGTCGGCGGCGCTGATTATCGCAAAAGCCCCTATAACAGGGCCGTTATTGCCAGGCGGCAGCCCGGATCAGTATTCAAGCCGTTGATCTATGCCGCCGCCTTTGAACAGGGCCTGTCACCGGATATGCAACTCATGGACGCCCCTGTTGCCATAAAAAATCCGGACGGCTCGGTCTGGCGCCCGCAGAACTACAGCCACAACCACTATGGGGCGACCAGTCTCCGGCAGGCGCTTATTCATTCACGAAATATCGTCACCATTAAACTGTTACAAAAAATCGGGGTCAAACCGGTCATTCAGCTTGCACACAGGGCCGGAATATCGGAAAAACTGAAACCGGAACTACCGCTTGCCCTTGGCGCTTCACCCGTTACCCTGCTTGAAATGACCGGCGTCTATACCATTTTTGCCGATCAGGGGCTCTACCACCGGCCACGGGCGATAACCAGAGTCCGGGACCGGCGTGGTCGAATTCGTCCCTGGGCCCACCCTGCCGCCGAAAGGGTTATCTCCCCTGCCACGGCGGCTACCATCACAGGCATACTCACCGAAGTTATCCGGCAGGGGACCGGCAAACAGGCACGGGGCATACCCGGCGCCGCCGGCAAAACCGGCACCACCGATAACAACCGGGACGCCTGGTTCATCGGCTATACCGACAAGCTGACTACAGGAATATGGATCGGCCATGACCGGGGTCGCACCCTGGGAAAAGGCGAAACCGGCGGACGGGCCGCAGCGCCGATATGGAAAACCTTTATGGAGCAGGCAGAGAAAAAATGACAACACAAGCGGCAAAAGATCTTACCACCTACTACTCCGGCTCCATCACGGATAAACTCCGAGTTGCCCGCCGTCTCTATCAACAGCACGGCCCGCGTCTGTTACAAAACCGGGACATCACCGACACCCTGGAATCGTTACAGCACAAAGCAAATGATCTGGATGAACAGATGCTGGCAATGGGTATGGGAGCGCGTTGCAGTGCATGTGCCGCCAGGGTCGACGGCGGTTGCTGCAGTAGCTATATGGCCGGGAACACGGACGGGATTGTCCTGTTGATCAACCTGCTGCTTGGAATTTCGATTACCCCGGCAGACAACGGGGAAGAGTGTTGCTATCTCGGTCCTCGGGGATGTATTTTTACCATTAAACCCATCTTTTGCCTCAACTACAACTGCAGCCATATTCAACAGGAGGCTACAAAAGAGGAACTAAAAAACCTGGAAATACGGACCGGAGCCCTGCTCAGCGAACAGATCGGTCTGGAAAAGCTGTTGCTTCAGTTGGCAGAAAAATAAAGAATTAACGAAAAACAACAGGATAGCCGATAAAAGGAAAAGAAGTAGACAAAAAAGCTCAGGAGGAAACAATGGTCGATATTCTCGTAGGTGGTATTCCGCCTGCCGGCCCACCGGTATCACCGACACGCCTGTCGGCGACAGGAGTTGAGGCGGAGTTGCTCAATATTCGCAGTCCGAGGAAGCGCATCACCGGTCCCAAGGGGCGGGAACGACGCAAGCAATTTCGACAGGATCCGGTGGGTGGCAAGGTATTGACGATTCTGGTGGCAAACGGCAATACCCTGCCCAAGAATCTCAACACGAAGGACTATCGGGTTGTCCTTCGCTTTGTCAAAAAATAAGGTACGAATCCACCGCACTTATCTTCGTCCAATCGGCCTGCATAGAGGAAACGGCCTGATTGGAGTCTTGCCGACAGGGAAAATCCCGAATCAGAAGGGCTGCATGGTCCAGATACCGCAGGGACAGGTATCGGCACAGAATCCGCAGGCAATACACTTGTTGTCATCTGAGACATATTCATAGTTGACCCCATCCGGATCCTCGGCAACAATTTCACGCCGGGAAATGGCATGGGTCGGGCAGATGGTTTCACAGAGATGACAATCCCTGCAGGCACCACAGCTCAGACAACGGGCGGCCTGATGATTCTCCGTATCTCCCTTTTCTTCGGCCGGATCATAGTGGGCAATGGTCAGGGCCTCGTACTTGATCAACTTCTTGGAAAACGGCTTCCACTCTTCGCCCTTTAAGACGGCGGCAAGATACTCTCCCGTTCTTTTTCCGGCGCCAAGGGCATTGGTGGCAAGACCGGGGCGTTCAACATCACCGACGGCAAATATTTTCGGGTCCGTGGTTCGTCCCGACTCATCGGTCTTGATCCAGGAACCACCGGCAACCTTGACCACCTCAACCGAATCAGGAAGAAACGGCAGGCTGGGCACGTCGCCGATGGAAATGATAACGGTCTGGGCCGGAATAAGTTCACCGCTATCGGTAATAAGCCCTTCTTCGGTTACCTCTTTAGTCATCACCGGCCACTTGAATGTTGCTCCCAGGGCCTCGGCGGCATCTCGTTCCTTGCCGAAGGCCAACGGCTTCTGTATATCAACCAGAGTAACCTGATCGGCACCCAGGCGATAGGCCTCGGCAGCCACATCACAGCCCACATTACCGGCGCCGATGATAACCACCTGCTTCCCGGTTTTCATGGGAGAATTACTTTTTGCCGCCTTGAGATAATCAAGGGCGGGAATGACCCGTTCATGGCCGGGGAAGGGTATTATCTTCGGTTGATGGGTACCAACTCCGATAACGACAAAATCAAATTCCTTTTTCAGTTCCTCGACCCTGTCTTTGGTCATGGACTCACCAAAATGAACGGTAATATTGTCTTCTTTCATAAAGCGGGCGATTTCCATCTCCCAGACCGCCTTGGATAAACGCTCCCATGGGATGGTCTGGGCAAGTTTACCGCCAAGCTGGTTGTCCCGTTCAAAAATATGCGCCTCAACACCGTTTAAGGCAAGATGCCAGGCAGTGGCCATGCCTGCCGGGCCGCCACCTATAATGGCCACTTTTTTGCCGATGGATGGTTGGGCCTTGGGCGGCTCAGCCGTATGGACAGCCCTTCCGAGGACCTGAACATCAATGGAATAATCGACTTTTTTGCGTGAACAGTTCTGGATACAGAGATTGGGGCAAATGGTCCCGCAGACCGAGGCCGGAAAGGGAGTATACCGAAGCAGCATCTCATAGGCCTCATCGGTACGTCCTTCGCGAATCATTCGCAGCCGATCGATGGTTGGAATATGCATCGGGCAGTAATAGGTGCAGGGCGCGGCTGAGTTCCGATTTGCCCAGAAAGGTTTGCGCCTTCGAAATTCACCGGATTCAATAACGCCGATGACCGACCGGTCAAGACCGGGAGCAAGATCACGCAGGGGATCACCGCCGCCGAATCCCTGGCTCCAGACCCGCCGGGAAAACTCGGCCATGGGCATGGGGCCGGAAAACATCAGAGCTCGTTCCTGGGGCGTAATGGCGGAAAGCAGATTCCATTGCCCGCGCTCGGACAGAGTCTCCAGCAGTTCAGGTCTGCCTATTGCCTCAAGAAATTCAGGCAAGCGATCAAGAAGCCACTGCCACTCCTCATCATCGGGCTGGGTCAGTTTGGCATTGGTCCGGGAATAGGAGTCATCGGTCTTGCCGCGAAAATAAATCTTACCGCCGACCATACCGACGCAGGGTCGATAGCCAAGCACATTGTCGGGATTTTTTGCTTCAACACCGCAGACAATGCCGACTCCGCCGCAGTTAAATTCGGCAAAGGTATCGCCGACCGAGCCGAGAACCCACATTTCCGGCCGCGCATACTCCGGATTCCACTTGGTCATGGTCAGGCCACGCGCGCCGATGGAGCCCCCGATCATGACCCGACCACCTGCCATGGCATTACAGACGCCGTTGGTGGCATTGCCGCGCACAATGACATCCGCACCGACATTGAGATAACCGACATCATCGGAGGCGGCATTTTCACAAATAATAGTCGCCCCGGGCTGGCCCATACAACCAAGACGCTGGCCGGCCGGACCCTGTACCCGGATGGTCAGAGGATGTTCTTCTGTTCCCAGGCGCAAGCCGATATTATGCTGACCAAAGGATTCAAGGATCAACTCATCAGCGGCTGCCGCCGCCCCGCGAACCTCTTCCTCAAAGACTTTGGACGTCAGACGCCTGCCCTGATCATCCTTGCCCCGGACTCTTACAACCTTCCTCTCTTGTGCACTCATATCGGCTATCAATTATGTATTAGGTAAACACGCCCTGGACGTGTGCATAAAAATTCAAATTACGGCCACGCCTGAACGTGGACGCGGATCAACAGATATATTTAATATTCAGTCTGTCGGCGACATCTGCATCATCAATGCCAAGGGCATCAGACATACCGATGGGCAGACTCTGCGACCTTCCCAACGGAGCCATTATTTTTTTCATTTCCGTCCGGATGGCCATAAAGACATCGGCGACCCGCTGGGCGACATCATCGGGATCCAGCCGCCTGTACAGTTTCGGATTCTGGGAAGTGATACCCTTGGGACAGATACCGATATTGCAGACATTGCACCGGCCTTTCTCATTCCCAAGGCATCCGGCGCAGGCCTGCATAATATATTTGCCCATATGGACGCCGGAGGCGCCAAGCATAATAAGCGCCATACCGTTCTGGGTCACATTGCCGTTTTTGCCGATACCACCGGCGGCAAAAAGCGGAATCTCGTTCTGACGACCCTGAGCAACCAGATCAAGATAACACTCACGCAGGTTTGAGGCGATGGGATGGCCGGTGGCATCCATGGAGACGTTATAAGCGGCCCCCGTGCCGCCGTCAATGCCGTCAATGAGCAGGCCGCCCGCATAGGGATTGCGCACCAGATTGTTCAGTACCGCTTTCGACGAGGTCGAGCCGGATATCTTTGGATAAACAGGTACCCTGAAGCCAAAGGCCATGGACAGGGTCTGAATCATCTTCATAACACTCTCTTCAATGGAATAGAGCGTCTGATGGACAGGAGGCGACGGCAGATCAACCCCCTCGGGCACGCCGCGCAGACGGGCGATGAGCTTGGAGACCTTGAACCACATCAACAAACCGCCGTCACCGGGTTTAGCGCCCTGTCCGTATTTGATTTCGATGGCGGCGGGATCGCATTGCATTTCCGGAATAGCACGAATAATTTCGTCCCAGCCGAAATAGCCCGAGGCGATCTGCAGGATAATATATTTCAAGAACGGACTCTTCAGAACCCAGGGCGGACATCCGCCTTCTCCCGTTGCCATCACAACGGGAATTCCGAGCACCTCATTACAGTAGGCAACCCCCTGCAGCAGTCCCAGCCACATGTTGGGCGAAAGCGCCCCAAAGGACATCGATCCTATGATAAAGGGGAAGATCTCCCTGGTGGGAGGTATCCACTCACCGGCGGACTTGCGACGCAAAAATTCCTCAGGCGGCAGCACCCGGCCAAGAATGGTATTCAGGCTGAACTCATGTCGTCCGGCATCAAGGGCAGGGTCGGTAAGCATGGAAATCCGATCAAAGGCAATCCGATCAAGGATAGTGGCCCCGGATTTATTCCGGCGACCGCCCCGCTTCCAGGCCTCACCCTTCTGGTTCTGGTGAAAAACCGTTCGATGCTCATTGGTGTTGGGCACCGGTCCGATTGCCTCGTTGGGACAGACCGAGGAACACATACCACAACCGATACATTTCTTGGCGATGGACGTGTGCTGCCGGATACCGACAAAATGACGATATTCGTTACCCCGCTTCTTTTTAAGTACATCAAGTTTGGGTACGCGTTGCCGCCGGTAGGTCAGGTAAATGGCATTCACCGGACAGACGGCGGTACAGCGACCGCAAAGCGTGCAGCGATCCTCCCGGTGCTGAATAATCCAGGGCAGGTCGCAGTAGGTTAAGCTGCTTGGGGTAGTGTAAACGGATCGAACTGAGTCCATATTAAAAGTTCCTTACGATCTGGAGGAATAATAACGGTATGTTCACGCATGGGTTGGAAATCAAAGGCCGGATCACGGTCCGGAACCATGGCCATAACCCCGCACATCTCAGAGGCAATCGCCCAGGTACCGGGCTTACCGCCAACAGTTGCGGGCCGCATTTTTTTGGCGTCCATGACCAGCATACTGGTCTCATCGGGCAGGGTGCCGATCACGGCGTTGGGACCGTCAATTATCAGTCGACGGCAAGCGACCCGAAGTCCCTGGAGAAAATCTCCCTGAGGATGATTATTCAGCTCCTCACTTTTGAGGGGAGTGATAACATGCTTGTAGACCTGCAGGGGCAATTTCAGTTTTTTGATCACATAATGGAGAATATGGGTAAATACTTCCGAATCACTCTGATAGCCGGTATATCCGGGGATATTTTTCCCTTCCAGCCACTCTTTGATGGGGACAAAGGCCGTATTTTCACCATTTGTCATGGTGGAGATGCCCTGGATAAAAAACGGATGACAGGCATAGAGATTTATACCGTAATTGGTGTTCTGTCGTCCCTGGGCCATGACCACCCGGGCCATAATCCGATTGTCATTCAGGGAAAGGGCATCACCGACAGCGAGCGGCCAGCCGACCTCCTTGATCATCACCACGTCCGACCAGAAGGAAAACACGGTCAGGTCGCCGCCATGATCTTCGCCGTCCTTGCGCAGAAACAAACGGGTCTGCATCAGGCTTTCCTCAAGATCCGCCTCACTCATACCCTCCGGTTTCTTATAAACCCGGACAATATATTTAAAACGGTCCGAGGCCTCGATCATCTCCGGATGCACCTTGAACTCATGGTCATATTTCTGGATAAAGCCACGGGCCTCCATCAGTCCATTCAATCTGGACAGGGCTTCTTCCGTGTGGGCTATCCCGGACAGGATGACCTGTTTGTCCTTCTCATAATTGAAATCCGTAAACTGGACTCCACGCATGAGCAGGCCCAATCCGGACCCGTCATATCCCTCCTGCATGGCCTCCATGGCCTGAAGGACCTCATACGGTGAAAAAGGGGTATCTGAGGATTTTAACGCTAAACGACACATGGATTACTCCTGAAAGTCATTGCTGTGAATCGAACGAATTGGATCGTTCACACAACTGAGCGGACTCAGTTTATAGGCTTAATGGAACGTTGATGAACTCGTAAAAAGATCCAAATCTTCCCACAGATGGCTAAGTAAAAACATAGACATACAAGGAGTAGTGTTCCTGGGCGGGTCTCAACTATACAGGTAGTATGTTGTGAATCGCCCGGGGACACACGACGCAGTAGATCGAAGTTTTTACGACGCCATCAACGTTGAGACTGCAGATGGGACGAATACAAAAAAAGTGGAAAAGTGTCAAGAACAAAGGAAAAAACCGCGGATGGGAGAGCATAAAAAAGGGTCTCATATTCCAAAAAGGGAAAGAAATATGAGACCCTTAGAGGGTAAGTAAAAAGACAAATCGATTATTTGGTCAGGACCTTTGAAATATTCTTGGCCTTATCTATTTTTTCTTTAACTTCCGTTACTTCTTTTACACCGGGAAGACTCTTTTTCAAATCAAGCCCCACATCTTCGGCTTCATTGAGGCCATGTTTGAAGGCGTTGATGCCCTTGCCGAGACCGGCACCGATCTCCGGCAGTTTTTTGCCGCCGAACACCAGAAAAGCAATACCCAGTATGATTATGAGTTCAGGAGTACCAAGTCCAAACATACTTCCTCCTCAAGGAGAAAACGTTGCCCCATATCCGGAATCAGGCATCTTTCTCGTTTTCATCCTCTATTGATTTTGGTTTATCTTCATTTTTAGTCGCATCCTTGAAATTTTTAATTCCCTTGCCGATACCGGAACCTATTTCAGGAAGCTTACCGGCCCCGAAGATAATAACAATTATGACCAGAATAATGATCAGTTCAGGCATTCCCAGACCGAACATGGCCGCACCTCACTTGTAAGAGAAATGAATAAATACAATATTGATGAACTCGTGAAAATTCCAAATTTTTCCAAAGACGGCCAAGTAAAAACAGAAATATAACAGGTACGCGTAAACTCACAGAAGTGGCGTTCCGGGGCGGGTGGCAACAATACAGGGAGTATGTTGTGAATCGCCACGGGACTCACGACGCAACAGATCAAAGTTTTCATGACGCCATCAAACAGAAAAATTGATGAAACGTTTGCACCATAGCACCAAGGCAATGGGGCTGTCAACTGCATCACCCCTGCATGGCAAGTATTTCTCGACGTATTTCCCCCATTTCGGCCAGAATCGCCGGTTCGTCAAGGGTAAGGATTTTCCGGTTTTTCATCACCAGCCTGCCGTTGATCATGGAGTGGACGACATCCGAGCCCCGGACGGCATAGACAAGGTGCGATACAGGATTATACACCGGACTCAGATGGGGCCGGTCAAAATCAACAACTATCAGATCCGCCTTTTTCCCGGCTTCCAGACTGCCGATCAACCCCTGGGCGCCAAGGGCTGCCGCACCGCCCCGTGTGGCAGCCGACAGGGTGGTTTCCGCGTCCATAACCGTGGAATCCATCAATGCGGCCTTGTGTACCTTGGCAACACTGTTCATCTCGCCAAACATATCCACGTCATTATTGGAGGCGCTGCCGTCGGTACCGATACCGACGCACACCCCGGCATCAAGCATCGCGGGAACCGGTGCTATACCCGAGGCAAGTTTCATGTTCGACTCCGCGCAATGGGCAACCTTAACCCCGCGCCGAGCCAGCAGGTCGATCTCCTCGTCATCAAGGACCACGCAATGGGCGGCCAGCGTCCGCTTGCCAAGCAGACCGAGTTTATCCAGATGACGAACCGGACCAACGCCGAACCGCTCTCGGCAGAGGGCGTCTTCATCCGCGTTTTCGGCAAGATGGATATGTAAAAGCGCCTGCCCCTCTGCAGCAAAACGCCCAAGCCGACTCAGCAGATCAGGCGAGCAGGTATAGACCGCATGCGGATTAACAGTGATGGTGATCAGTTCATTATCCGTATAATCGGTAAACAGCTGCTCCATCAGGGCAAACCCGTTTTCCAGTTCCCCGTAGCTCGGTGAGGGGAAATCATAGAGCACCTCACCCAGCCAGGCCCTC